>NZ_VXKO01000022.1:0-39144 GCF_008711475.1 Francisella sp. SYW-2
TATTCATATCAGCATAAAATGCTGATATGAAACACAAAAGTAAGATTTTGAGTCAGATTTATCTAAAAAATACTCAATATTAAAACATATGAAAAAGGGCTTTCATTAACTCAACAGCCTTTTTTATAGATGATATCACATCTGATGAAAAAGCTTATAATAACGATGCTTATGCTAAGTTTTATGGTTTTGATAAGGTTTATGGAAAAGAATTAGGCTAGAATATCGAACAATTTTTCTAATGTGATTTCTTGTTTTTCTTGAGTTTTGCGATTTTTATACTCAATTAAACCTTGCTCTAAAAGTCTATCACCAATAACCACATGATGAGAGTAGCCGATAAGATCTGCATCTGCAAACATCACACCAGGTCTTGCGCCTCTATCATCTAAAATCACATCTATTCCTTTTGCAAGTAACTCTTGATAGAGTTTGTCAGCTGTTTGTTTGACACTTTCAGATTTGTTATAGTTGATTGGCAATATTGCAACTTGATATGGAGCGATAGCCTCTGGCCAAATGATTCCATTTTCATCATGAGACTGTTCAATTGCAGCAGCCATGACTCGAGATACTCCAAAACCGTAGCAACCCATAAGCATAGACTTAGGCTTGCCATCTTGACCAATTATATTGGCATTCATTGGTTTTGAATAAACATCTTCAAGCTCAAAAATATGTCCAACTTCGATACCGTTTGTGAGCTCTAGAGTTCCATTATTATCTGGAGATATATCTCCTGTAACTACGTTTCTAATATCGGCAATTTGATAATTAGTTATATCTCTATCCCAATTCACATTCACAAAATGATAATCATCGTCATTTGCGCCACAACAGATATCTTCAATCATCATTGCACTATAATCAGCTATAATTTGTACAGGACAGTTAACTATCCCTAATGAACCTGGATTAGCATTAAAAATAGAGAAAATTTCATCTTTGGTTGCAAGAGTGTATGGTGCTACAATTTGTTCGAGCTTATTGATTTTTGTCTCGTTAAGTTCATGGTCTCCTCGGATAACTAAAGCGAAGAAGTTACCTTTAGCATCCTTTATAACCATAGTTTTAATAGTTTTTTTGATATCAAAATTAAGTTCACTACAAAGTTTTTCGATAGTCTTAATATTTGGAGTATGAATTTTTGTTATAGTATTCTCAGAAACTGCTCTTGTGCTTAAATCTGGTTTCGCATATGTTGCTAACTCAATATTTGCAGCATAGTCAGAGCCATTGCTATAACATATAATATCTTCACCAGCATTAGCTAATACTTGGAATTCGTGACTGTTATCACCTCCAATTGCTCCAGTATCTGCACGGACGGGACGATAGGCTAAGCCAATTTTATCAAGAATTTTACAATAAGTTTCATACATCTTGTTATAAGTGTTATGTAAACACTCACTATTTTCATGAAATGAGTAAGCATCTTTCATGATAAATTCACGGGCACGCATCACACCAAAACGAGGGCGGATTTCATCTCTGAACTTTGTTTGAATTTGATAAAGATTTAGAGGTAATTGTTTGTAACTCTTGATAGTATCACGAGCCATGTCTACAATTGGCTCTTCATGGGTTGGGCCATAGCAAAAATCTCTTTCATGTCTGTCTTTTAGCTTCAGAAGCTCAGGGCCAAATTTATCCCAGCGGTGAGTTTCTTGTAATAACTCAGAAGGTAGTACACTTGGCAGTAATAACTCACTTGCTCCAGCTTTATTCATCTCTTCACGGACTATATTCTGGATTTTCTGTAGAACTTTTAGTCCTACAGGCATCCATGTATAGATTCCTGAAGCAAGTTTTTTTATCAGGCCAGCTTTTAGCATGTATTGATGGCTAGTAAGTACGGCCTCTTTAGGAAGCTCTTTTGTAGTAGCAATAAGGGTATGTGTAGCTTTCATGACTATCTAAGTTTCAAAATAAAAATATGAGCTAAATTATAGCAAAAAAATAATTATAAAATATAAAAATTGACTCTAGATGAAGGAAGTTAAGGAGATATGAAAAAACTAAGGAGTATCACCTAGAGTAATCTTTATATATTAAGACTCAATCAAACCAAAGTCTGTAAATTTTTGGATATGATTTTGCTTAGGATTTTATATTCTATACTTAATAAATTTTATGTCAATTATTTTTTATAAATTTAACAACCAATAACTATCTGGATCAGATGGGCAAAGATGTGGTCCACATTCAACAAATACATTTATTGTATTAGCAAGTGTTAAAGCTAGTATCAAGAATATTGCTACTTTAGCGAATAGACTTAAACTTTTCTTTTTATCTTCATTTGGAGTAAAGAATCCACAAATAGTCGCATATATTATGAAAATAATACTTACAATAAAATTCCAAGTATACATATGTAGTGAGAATACAGCATCTCCATAATTCCCAGTGCCAGGAACAATATGTAAAAGTATTTGTGTCATTGCCATTGCAGCATTTAGGATGGCTACTAACGTTACGAACAGATAGTTCTTGTATTTATTGCCATGAGCCAAATTTAGTAGTAATCCAAAAGTTAATAAGCTCAGTGACATTCTTTGGAATACACATAAGGCACAAGGCAGTTCTTGGAAATAAAGTTGATAATAAAAAGCCATTGCTAATACAACACTTATACCAATAATAGCTATAGAGTCGAATAAATCTAGAATATTATCTTTCATAGCTAGCCCCTTAAAGTTGAATGTTTATATATCGAATTGTATGAGGAATAAATACTACTAGTAATAATCCCAAAGATACAAGGAAAAGAGTAGTAGCTAGCTTATGCTTATTTGTTATAGCAAATATTAAGCTAAGAAATGTTGTCAAAAATATTAAAAATATCATGCTATTAAACTTTTTAAAACTTTAATGCTGGGATTATAGTCTTATTTTAAGTATAAGTGAAATTGAAAAAAATTAATTGTGTTATAAGTAAAACTGATGTTTTAATTCTGAGCACACTTAGGGCCATCTAGAATTCATAAATTTAGAGATAAGAAAGGAGGAGAAAAATATAAACTACTAAACAGCCCTAAGTAAAAAACTTTTAGTATGATGGAAAATTTTTCTTGAAATTGTTTGGCTCCCCGAGACGGACTTGAACCGCCGACCAATTGATTAACAGTCAACTGCTCTACCGACTGAGCTATCGGGGAACTTGTGAGGTATTATATGGCTGTTTTGTTATACTGTCAACAGTATTTTTAGTTTTTTTGAGAAAATATGATGTTTTATCAAGTTTATATGAATTTTGGTGTGTGATAACATATCATAAGTTTCAAAATATCATTATTTAAAGCAAGTAATAGTTAGTATGGAAAATCAAGTTATTCAAAGACAGCAAGAATTAGTTGAAGAGTTATCTTTTTTTGAAGATTGGGAAGATAAGTATGATTATGTCATATCACTGGGTAAGCAATTACCAGAGTTTCCTCAAAATAAAAAAATTGAGAAGAATTTGGTTAAAGGCTGTCAATCCCAAGTCTGGTTCGACAGCAGTATAAAAGATGGTAAGTTACATTTTATAGCTACTAGTGATGCATTGATTGTTTCAGGGTTGATTGGAATGCTACTAAGAGTATATAGTGATGCAACTCCAGCAGATATACTTAATTCAGATACTAATTTTATTAAGGAAATTGGTTTTGGCAATAATTTGAGCTCGACGAGAGCTAATGGTCTAAAGTCAATGCTTGACTATATCTATGCAACTGCACAAAAAAACCAGTAAATGAAAATACTTGTTTGTAGACCTAAAGATGATGCTGATAAGCTTTCAAAATTACTAAAATCTAAAGGATATACAGCTACGAGTCTACCATGTATTAATATTGATTATATAAATGTTGAAAGTTCAGTGTTGAGCTATACAAGTTATATATTTACTAGCAAATATGCTGTAGAAAGCTTATTTACTCAATATAATCCTGAATTTTTCGACGGTAAAAAAATTTATAGTGTAGGTCAAAGCACCGCAAAAACTCTAAAAAAATATGGTTTAGATGCTATATATCCACATGATCATGGTTCACAAGAGCTTTTGAAGCTAATATTGAAAGAAGATGTTTATGATGATAGTTTTGCGGTTATCTCTGGGGTTTCTGGAAATGAATTGCTTGTCAAAGAGATATCGCAACTAACAAAGTGCGATAAATTTGAAACTTATCGGAGAGTTTTTGAGAGTGTTGCTACGCTTAGTCAAGCGTATTTAAAATTCATTGATGATTGTATAAATCCTGATGTTATTGTCACCACAAGTATCGATATTTTTAAATCTTTGAATAGAATTTTTGATGAAATAGTAGTGCCTGAGGCTGCAATTGTTACCATAACAAGTCCAAAAATGCTAGAATTTGTTAATGAACAAGGCTTTGAAAATACTTTGAGTCTTGAAAGATTAGACAATGATTATATCTGTCAAAAAGTACGAGAACATATAGAGGCAAAAAATGTCACAAGAAAAAAATATTCAGCAAGAGCAAGCGAATGACGCTGCTGATAATGTTGCTCAAAAATTAGAACCAATTAAAAATAAATCTTCGTTTAACATCTTGTCTAAAATTAGCATGGTTGTATCTTTAGTAGCCCTTGGTTTAGCTAGCTACTCTGTTATTGATTTTGAAAGAAGTGATAACAAGCTTGGTGCTAATGATCAAGCTTTGGCCAGTTTGCAAAATCAACTTGAGTCGCTTAAGTCTTTGCAAACTGAGCAAAAAGAAGCTATCAATGACCTTGGCGAACAAAATGATTTTTTAACACAAAATATTAAAGCGACACAGTCGCAGGTTACTACTTTAGGTAATCAAGTGGCAGTTCCGACTAAGGACTTGTATCTGCAGATGAGTATAGTAAATATTCAGTCGGCTATTAACTACTTAGTATTAGCTAAAGATGTTGCAGTCTTTGATGGTGATGCTCAAAAGGCTAATGAGCTGGTTGATAGTGCATTTGATAAAATAGAGGCTAGTGGAGTTGCAACTGTAAGTGTTAGTGAGCGTCAAAAGATAAAAGATACATTAGGGGAAACTTTGTCAAAAAGTGATGTTATTAAACATTTTATCTCTATCCAGCAGCAGTTTAGTAAGCTTAAATATATTACTCCAGAAGATATTTCTGCTGATGTTAATACTTCTTCACAAAGTAACTATATGAAGTTTTTACACTCAGTAGTTGAAATACAGAATATTCCTGAGAATCAGACTCTTGTTGCTACAAATCAAGCTAAGCAAGTTGTTTCAAGTAATCTGTATAACTCATTGATACAGTTACAGAGTGCTATGTATAGCAACGATCAAGGTAGTATTGATAAGGCCAAAGACAATCTTATTGCTATTATCAATCAATATTTTGTACAAGATAACAATGCAAAAGAGCTTAAAAAAGATATCAAAAGCATTAACTCTCAGAATTTAGATAATGTAGATAGTAGTTTAGATAAAGTTATTAATCAGCTATCTGAACAACAAAATAAGCTTTTGATAAAAGAATCAAGTCTAACTAAAACTAATGTAAGTGCACAAGGAAGTGATAAATGATAAGAGTCTTAAAACTTATAATAGTTGTTGCTCTAGCTACCTTGATTGGTATATGGGCGACTAAAAATCATGGATATATTATGTTAGTGATGGCCGATAAAGCTATCAAAGTAAACTTAGTTGCCTTTGTATTTATCGTTTTTGCACTATTGTTTGCCTTAGTTTTTGGCTTTAGGATAATTAAACTAAGTTTTCAGTTTCCTTATTTGTTGTTTAATTGGTTTATTGGTTTGTTTACAGTAAATAAGCAAGAAAGATTTGCAGATTTATTTGCTGATATGGTTCTAGAAAATAATAGAATAACTAATAAGTTGAGCGTTTCAAGTATTGCTAAAATTTCTCCGAGATCTTTCAAGGATTATGTGCTTTTTAGAAAAATTTGTATGATTGCTAACAGTAAAGATATCAAAGAATTAGATAAAGCTCTGAAGCAGATTAATGGTGACACAATCGTATATAAGTTCTTTGAGGTTTATAAGCTTTATCTGGTTCAGAAACTTTCAGAAGCACGCACGAAAGTAAGCTTACTTTTGGAGAGAAATAATTGTAGATTCTTACCTAATATTGCAAATCTGGCTGGAAATATTGCTTTAGCTGATGAGGATGCGGTGTTTGCACTCAAAGTCTTGGAGAAGTATGATGTTTATCTCAAGCAAGATCTTGGCGAGAAATTAATTGTTTTAGCTCTAAGAAAAGCTAAAGATGTTGATGAATTATCAGATATTTATAATAAGGCAGAAACAACTAATATAATAAGTAGGGTGTACCTAGAACAACTTGTTGACTTTGAAGAAGTTGTTTTGGCTGAGAAATTTGCTAAAAAGCAGTTGGCAGGGGGCAACATCTTGCCAGAGATGCTAAAAATTTATGTTAACGCATTTAGCATTCCAATAGCTAAATTATCTGAGAAAGTTCTTGATAGAGCTAATCACGACTATGATAGTATTCTTATGTTGCTAGAGCTTGCGACGATTAAGTCAGATAATTATAGTTTTAAAATGGCTTATGATTATATCGAAAGACATATTAAGGACTTGCTAAATACTACACAACTAGAAAGATACCATAATATATTATGTAAGTTTTTTATAAAAAATGGCGATGTGGCAGGTATAGATATCTCAGCTACACAATTAATTTATCGAAATAACTAAAAGGTATGTTTAAATGCAAGTTAAAAGATGGTTTTTGAATAATAGTTTGAGAAATTATCAGTATTTATTATATGATGATAGTCATGCTATTGTCATAGATCCTCTCAAAGCAGATATATTTGATGATTTTATCAAACAAAATAATTTAAAGCTCGAGGCAATACTTATTACACATAGGCATGGTGATCATATTGCAGGTGTCAAGAAATTGCTTGAGATTTATCCAGGTACTAGAGTATATGCTTATGCTGATAATGATCTCTTTAAGCCAGATGTTTATGTCGATGAGGGAGATTCTATAGACTTTGGAGTTACAAATTGTAAGGTAATGTATACTCCTGGGCATATTGATGATCATGTATGCTTCTTGTTTGAAAAAGAGAAGGCTCTTTTCTGTGGAGATACTTTATTTAATGCTGGAGTTGGCGGTGTACATGCAGCATCTGCAGATGTGGGACAGTTATATGACTCATTAGCCAAGATTTCTGACTTAGATAAAGATATAAAACCATATCCTGCTCATGATTATTGGCAAAGCAATCTTGATTTTGCACTTAGTATACTGCCTAATGATGAATCTTTTAATTATTATAGAAATCAAGTTGCAGAGCTTATAGGTGAAGATAAGCCAATTGTAAATTTAGCAGAGGAGAGTAAGCTTAATATTTTTATTAGATCAATTGATGATGAATCTTTACTACGAGCTTTGCCTGAGTGTTCATTAGGAAAGGAGATGTTTGTTAAGCTTAGAGAGTTAAAGAATCAATTCTAAACCTAGTCTTTAGAAGTCTTATTGCTTGAGGATTCCTCCGAATTCTCTGAAGATTTGTTTTTAGAATCTTTCTGAGCATCTTTGGGTTCAATTTTTGTTCGACTTATTTCGCGTGGGAAACCTCCATTTAAACCAATTCTCTGAAGCTTGATTATATCCGGAGCCATCGCGCGTTTGCTATCATAAGGTCCTATATACATTCTAATCCAACTGCCTACTCGCTGGAATTGTGGGTTAAGACCATCCTCTTTCATTTTTTTAACATACCAGGATGTTTCATCCATATTTCTGAATGATGCAATTTGATAAATATATTTATATTTATACTGAGCTCTTTGTGCATCAGGTTGAACATCGACCTCAACACTATCATGTTTAAGGCTATTGTAGAATGTAAACACCATTTTTCCGCCACTACCGCTTTCAGTAAAGTCTGGCTTTTGATCACTGTTTGTTGAATTGGTTTTGGTATTATCTTCTGTGCTATCTTGCTCTTTTATTGAATCGCTGTTTTGATCCGCTTGAAGTTCTACTTTTGCTTTTTCTTCTTCAGCCTTTACTTTTTTTAGGTGTTTGTTTATGAGTTTAGATGCTACAGCTATTACCAATAAGCATACTACAGCTATGATTACGATTTTCTTTCTCTTGGAGCCACTAGGTCTTTGTGGCTCTTTGTTATTTTCTTTTGTAGGCTTTTTAGGGATATCTAATCTTGATAGATCTTTCATAAGTGTAATTTTTTTAATAAATCCATTAAACTTGGTAGGCGTTTAATATCATAATGTTATACTAAAGAAAGATTATAAATAATACTTAAGTAAATATATAGAGTTTTGTTATTAGTTGTACTAAAAATAGTATATTTGTTGAAAAGGTTTTCTAAAATATATTGTGATTGTTGAAGACTAATATATAAATAATATAATTAGCCTTAGAGAATTGCTGGTCTATGAGATAAATTCCAGCTTCCTTTTAGGAAAGTAGATTAAACTAAATTTTTTAAAAAAAGAGGACATATAATGCGTTTGCAGAAAAAAATATTATTAACATCTTTGTGTATGGCTACTTTTATAGCAACAAATTTATATGCTGCAACAGATGCTCAGGTCTCTAAGCTAACTAGCCAAGAAAAGTTTGATAATAAAGAGATGCTTATAAGTAACTTAGATTCTTTATTTGCATATCAAACAAAAATAACAGTTGGTAATGTTTCGCAGGATAAAAATGGCAATTTAGTAGCAACAGATATTTGGATTATAAGTAGTGATTCAAAAAATCCAAATATTAGTATTAATAAAGCTATATTTGAGGGACTGAAGGCAGGAGAGACTGTTAAGAATAGTTTTCATATAAAAATAGAAGGCTTGAGTGTAGCAAATTTGGCAACAGCGGTTGCTAATAGTAATGTGGTTAGCTCAAAGACAGACCCTAAAGATCTTGCAAATAATCAAGGTCCATTTGCTATTATAATGAATGATGTCGGTCAAGGAATATATAATCTTGACATTAACTATGATTACGATGAGAGTACTATTAATTTTGCATTGAACTCAACCATTGGCAAAAAAACATTTATAAAAGCAGATGCAAAATTAAAAGATATAGATTTATCTGGTACTGAAGTTGACATGGACTTCTTAGCATCGTTAGTTACAGAGTGTATGAATTCGAAGATACAAAATCTTAGTTTTGATGCAAACTTCTCAGAAGTTCTAAAAGAGGTAACAAGTAAATATCTTGGTAAAAAGTATAAACAAGATCCAGTCCTTGATATAAATGGTAAGTTAGGTAATAAGCCAGGAGAGCTTGTATTAAACCTTGACGGTAAGCTAGGGACTAATAATTATGGTAAATATAATATTGTAATTGAGGGTATAGATCTAGATAGCGGTTCTATCAATGAAATTATTGATGGAACTGGCAAGGCTTTGGATAATGCTTATGTACAATCTAATACTGCGGATTCAAAAATCCAGCTTAATTTTCAGAAGGATTTTTTCCCAGAGAAGTCACCAATAAGAGAAGTGTTTTCAATACTTGATACTAATAATATCAATATAAAAATTAATTCAGATCGTCAATTTAAGAATAATAAATATAATACTAATTTTGATATACAAGCAGAGGGATTAGCAAGTCTAAAAGGTAGTGCTGAAGCTATGGTAAATGACAAATTAAGCTTATTACCATATTTAGGTGCCGGAGCTCAAGATCAAAAAGATTTATATGATTGTGATAATGAATTATGTTTGAAAAGTGTAGATGTTACATTTGCTAACTATGGGTTACTTGAAAAAATTGCTAGACTTGCAAATCAAGATCCTAATACAACGCCACAGCAGATATTAGGCTCATATGGAGCATTGTTACAGCTTTTTGCTGTACAACAACAAGATAGGTTTTTACAGCAGGTACTATCATCATTTGCAATGTTTTTACAAAATCCTAAAAATATAAGTATACATGCGAAAGCGAATAAACCAGTTAATGAAATGGCTTTATTAAATATGCTGGTTAGTGATGCAAAAACACTAAAAAGAAATAATCCTATCAAGAATAATGGTAATGTTGATTTGAGTAAGAGCCCTGATGTCAAACTTATAAATAATATTCAAAATCTCTTCAAGATTAGTTTTGATGTTAATCAGAACTAAAAATTAATATTTCTTGAAAATTAAAGCTATATCTCTATTGACAACTTTTGAAAATAAGGTAATATATCACCCTATAAAGCGGGAATAGCTCAGTGGTAGAGCACAACCTTGCCAAGGTTGGGGTCGCGAGTTCGAGCCTCGTTTCCCGCTCCATACTCTTAGGTTTGTGTGGCTGAGTAGCAAAATGGTTATGCAGAGGCCTGCAAAGCCTTGGACGCCGGTTCGATTCCGGCCTCAGCCTCCACTAACTGCCCGGGTGGTGAAATTGGTAGACACAAGGGACTTAAAATCCCTCGGAGCTTAACCTCCGTGCCGGTTCGAGTCCGGCCCCGGGCACCATATTCTTATTTCATACTGTTTCAAGTTGTATCATAATCCTAATAAAATCAATACTTTGAGAAGATTTACTGTCTCAAGGTGTATCATGAATTAGCATATAAACCCACAAAAAAGTACATACTAGAGTACATACTGAGTTATACTCTTAATATCAATCATAAATATTCTTATCTTATGGCTGGCAAATTAACAGATACAAAAATTAAAAAACTTACCTTTAAAGATGGTCCAACCCATGGAGATGGTAACAGACTATATTTAAAAGTAACTCCTAATAATACTAAGTCATGGGTATATCAATATAAATTAAATAAGAAACGCCATACTATGGGCTTAGGAGCCTATCCTGATGTATCTTTAAAACAAGCTAGAGAAAAAGCTTTTAAGTTTAATAGTATATTAGCCAATAATGAAGACCCAAAAATACATAGAGAACTTACTAAAACTAAAGATGAGCGGTTATTTATGAATATAGCATTTAAAGCTATAGATAAATTAGATATTGGAGAAGATAGTAAAAAAAGAAAGCTAAGAATATTAGATAAGGATATGAAGTCAGTATTTGGTAGTAGGTATATTGATACTATCAAAACATTTGAGTTAGCTAAGTTTGTTGAAAGATTTGAGAAAACACCGTCAGCACAGAGAAAAAAGAAAGACTTACTTTCTAATATTTGGCAATATGCAGTAGCTAAGGGCTTTGTTGAGCATAATATAGTCAAAGATATTAGCGGGGTGTTATCTCGAGAGAGGGGCGATAATTACGCATATATAGACCCTATAAAACAAAAAGGGTGGTTTAGTCAACTGCTTAAAGACTTTGATAATTATCCAGGAGATATAATTACAAAAGCAGCATTACAAATATTGCCTTATTTAGCTTTTAGACTAGGTATAGTATTAAATCTTGAGTGGAAAGAAATTAAAGATAATGAACATGGTAAACATTTAGTTATTCCTGCTGTTAAAATGAAAGGTTCGCAACATGATAAAAGAAAGGGACATGACTTTATACAGCCATTAAGTAATCAGGCTTATAAAATTTTAATGGACTTAAAAGAGAAGTTTTATAAAGGTGATGGTTATATATTTAGTATAAATGGTAAAAAACCTATAACACATAATGCTTTAAGGCAAGGATTGCAAAATACGCTAGGTTATAACGGATTAGATAAAAAGCCTAAACAAACTGCTCATGGTTTTAGACATATTTTTACTACAGGAGTAGAACATTTAGCTGGTAAGCATGGTTGGAGGGAGCTAGCTACTGAATATTATTTGGCTCATGTTAGTAGTAACAAGGTTAAAAATGCTTACAATGGCTATGAATATATGGATGAAAGAATTGTTATTATGCAAACTTGGGCTGACTATATAGATCATATTAAAGAAAATGCTAATGTAATAAGGTTAGAAGATATAGGGTAATTAAACTCTTAATGATAAGTATTTGTCTGATTTCGTTGCTGCATAAATTAAGTTATAATTAATATTTACTGCAGCAATAAGACCTTATGATACAGTATGATACTTGATATCTTAATACACTAAGTCTATTCTTAAATTATCTAATTAAGCACTTTCTAGGTAGGCCAACCGAAAGACATTACCCAAGTGTTTGGGAGTGCTTAATCTTTGGGGACACTGTGGGAGGTGTGTTTTGAGTGAACTAGTCAATATTCAAAAGAAGAAAGAATTATTACAGTCTGAAAAAATTTATATAAAAGATTTTTTTTGGTTATTTTTTGATACGCCTCCAACAAATAAAGATTTTGAAATTATGGCTAAACATGGGGTATTGATGTGTGATAAACATAAATTGTTTGATAGTAATACTAGGTTGGCATATCTTAAAATGGCAGATTTAGTAGATAAAAATACTCAAATCTTTACTAAATACTTATGTTTACCTATCAGCGAAATAAATAATACTTTAGACATAAAAAAATATTACAAAAACTATAATGAATGCAAGTTAAATCTTATAAATCATATTGATGAGCCTAAGAAAATCAGTGATCAATATACATATTTATATGATAATGATAATGCTTACTTGCTAGTTAAAGAAATAGTAAATGAACAAAAAGGCGTAAGAAAAATAGAATCTCTTAGCTTTAATAAAAATCAATATTCAGTTTTTGTCTATAAAAAAGACTTTATTAAGCTTAAGGATATTTTTGATATCGATATTGGAAAGTATATTGAAGATTCTTTCAATATTAATGTTAGTACCTATGCTTATAGCGGAGTATTAAAGAAATACAATGATATTATTTTAGCTTTTGCTGACTGTGAAGATTATAAAAAATACGGAGAAATTACACAATCAATTAAGCACATACAGCCATGGCTTAAAGAAAAGTATTTAGATAAAAAAACAATCAATACAGATGACTTTAGAGTATTAATCAAGTTTATAAAAGGGCACTACAATATAAAGTAGTGGCATATATCAAAGCCTTATAATTCAATATATACAAAGAGTATAGTATATCTATGTGGCACTATTGGCACATTTTTTATTTTTAATTTATTTCTTATATTTATCCCATACCAACGCATACAAGCCTATTAAAATCCGAGGTTTGTAAGCGAGGTTAATATTTAGTTTGCTAGCAACTAACACAAAAACTAAATTTAACTAACTGGAGATAAGTAAATGGTTACTTCAAACAATAAAGTATTAAGAATTAAAGATGTAGTGGAACTATGTGGAGTTAGTAGATCAACTATTTATAGATGGTGTAATGATCCTAAAAATAGTTTCCCTAAATATATAAAGCTATCTGCTACTAGTACAGGCTGGTATGCAAAGGATATTAATAATTGGTTAGAATCTCTTAGAAATAGTGAGGTAGCTTAATATGACTACTTTACAAAATACTAATAATCTTTTATCATCTTTGATTGTCGGGCGTGGTAACCCAACAAGCAGTAGTGATATTGCCACTAATAAGAGCAATGACAAAGTGAATTGTAATAATAGCCATGATGATATAGATAATACTGTATCTATCAGTAGCGGGCGTTATTATGCACTTTTAAGATATGTTAATCAATATATCTATCCCATAATGGTTAAACTCTTTTGTTTAATCGAGTGGCGTAGGAAATACAATACCCAGCTTGCTGGGGAATACCTACGGCTAGGCTGTTTGCTAGTTACCAACCGCTCGACTAATTTGGTAAGTAAACAAACAGAGGAATATAGCCATGTCTAAACAGAATCAAAATACAGAACATTTATTTTTTATTGATATCAAGAATGAACAAATGACAAATAAAGATCATGAGTTTAACTTAGATGTTAATGATAAAGTCTTATTTGATAAGTCAATCAAAGCAGAGCCTAACAATATTGCTATCATCAAAGATAATCAAGATGAATACAATATAGTCTTACTCAAAGAAAACTCCACCAAAGAGCTTGTAGGTACATTCCTAAACGAGAAATACAAAGGACTTGAGATAGCCATTAAAGAAGTTATAGCTATAGCCTTAGAGTCTCGTAAACCAAGCAGAGTATTTAGGGGTTAGTTATCATGAAGAAGAATAATATAGAGAATTTATTTTGTATTGAAATAAAAAACAATGCTATGAGTAATTCAGCTCATGATAAAAATCTAGTTAAAGGTGATTTCTTAATCTTTGATAAGACTTTAGAAGCCAAGCTAAATAGAGTCGCTATAGTCAAAAATAATCACAATGATACATTCATAGCCTTACTATCCAAAAATCCTAAGAATGAGCTTGTAGGTAGGTTCATAAATGAAAATCATAAAGATGTAGTAATACCAGTGGAGAGAGTACTTGGAATTGCTACTAAAAAGATAAGTAATGTTAGATATTTTTAGGAGAGTAGACAATGAATATTAGCAAGTTTAATGACTTTGTAAGTTCACTTGGTTACTCATTGCCTAGTGGATTTAATTATAGCATAGATGTAGGTAATAGGATTAGATTTAGTGATGCTAATAAAAGTAAAATTAATAAAAATTTATGGCTTCAAAGAGTAGATTCAGATTTATATGTCTTTGGCGACTGGGCAGGTGATAAACATACATATATAGATAATGAAAAACCCAAATATGAGATACAGGACTTTGTAGAATTAAGAAAGCAAAGAGAAGAAAGACAAAGGAAATACCAGGAGGAAATAGATACTAAAAAAGATTTAGCTACTAAATTAACTGATTTTTATAAATCATTACCATTGGCTAACAAGGACCACCCTTATTTAGTAAAAAAAGGTATAAATAATCATCCATTAATACGCTTGTATAACGATGTATTGATAATTCCATGTTTTGGTACTGTAGAACCTTTTAATAATCAAATACAGAGCTTACAAGGAATATATTCAAATGGTTTTAAGAAGTTTTATAAAGATGCTCATGCTAAAGGCTCATGTCTGATATTAAATAAATCTTCTAATGATAGTTTTATATTTGTGGAGGGCTTCGCTACAGGTATGAGTGTATTAGACCTTGTAGAGCATTTTAAGGCTGATATATCGGTTATATGTGTATTTAACTGCAATAACTATATTCATGTCGTAGAGAGTTTCTATAGTAAATATCCTAATGCTGAATTTAATATATGGGCAGATAAAGATAAGAGCGGTATAGGAGTTGAAAAGGCGGGTGTGGTTGCTGCCGAAATACCAGGTATAACCATAAACCCACCACCATTGACAGATGAGCAGATGGATAAAGGTTTATCAGACTGGAATGATTATTTGAGTACTAGAGGGGATTTAAGAAATGAGTAATGTAGTAGAGCTAACAACAATAGATGATAATGTTGAGTTATTAAAAGGTAAGCCTAGAGAGTTACCAAAGAATGATAAAAAGATGCCAGTATTTACTAAGGATATGCTACCAAATAGATTATCTGATTATGTCTTTGGACAAGCTGAGGCTGGTAAGCTAACAGCAAGTTCTATAGCTATATCTGCTTTGACTGGAGTATCAGGAGTACTTGGTAAGAAAGTAGTATTAGATGTTGGTTTTAAAGAGGTAACAGCTAATGTATGGGGATTAGTCACTGGTGAGAGTGGTATAGGTAAAAGCCCATGCTTAAGAACTATTACCTCTATAATAAAAGATTTAGATACAAAGCTAGAAGAGGAGCATAGAGAAAAATTAGCTGATTATAATCTTGATATTGAGGTTATAGATGCAAGGATTAAGGAAATAAAAGACTCGATGAAGTCTGATATTAAAGATGCTAATCATGAGGCCATAAGAGAAAAGAAACAACTTATTAGAGAGGTTGAAAATAGTAAGCCATACAGACCAATAGCTAATGAGATTATATATACAGATTTCACCCCACAGGCAATTATAGACAAGATAGCCAAAGATTGTCCTAATGGTATTTTATTATGTGGTGTAGAGTTTTATAAGATGCTACAAACATTATCCAGTAAAGAAAATGCTACTAAGCAAGGAATGTTTTTAAAGGCTTATGATGGTGAGTTTGATAAGAGTTTAACACTTGGTAGAGGTACTATTAATGTCGATAAAGTATCAATATCAATATTGGCTGATATTCAAACTAGTAATTTAGAAAAGTATTTAAATCAAGTTAAAGATAATGAGGGGTTGCTGGCAAGGTTTCAATTACTATCAGTAGTCGAAGATAGTGCTAGAACTCACAAGAAGCCAAAGTTAGATGAAAAACTACAGCATGTATATAAAGACCTTATAGATGAGTTGTTTGACATTCCTTTGCTAGATAGGGTTATTAATGGCGAATTAGTCAAAGGTGAGCCTAAGAAATATAGATATACAGCTAAAGCAGATGATTTTTTAGATAGATGGTTTGAATGGTACGATGCAGAGGTTAGAAACTTTGCAGAAGATACACCAATGAAAAGGTATCTAAATAAGTTTGGTGAGACTATATACAAAATATCTTTAATATTTCATGTCATAGATAAAAAAGATGAAGAGTTTATAGATATAGATACTTTGGAAAAAGTAGTTAAATTTATGAATTATCTATATGAGACTGCTAAGTATCTTTATGATGATGAGATTGATTTAGTAGTTAAACATGCTAAAGAAATATTATCTAAACCGCTAGATAGATTTAAAGATGGTTTTACAGCTAGCTCATTAAGAGATACTTACTCAAGTTTACGAAATGATAAGCAAATATCTTTGACAATTGAGAGCTTAAATTTAATCAAAGAGCATAACCATATTTTGGAAATTTCACCTAAAAAAAGAGATAGATATACACGATATAGATTGATGGAATAATCCCAACTGACTAAAAACCCGACTGATTCAACTGGTTAAGGCTCAAACCCTTATGTATCAATGGATGCAGACCCGTCGGGTAGTCGACTGATAAGCGACTGATGAACTGATTAAAACTATTTGACCAGTTGACCAGTTGGATATCAGTTGGGGAGTCAACGGGCTTGAAAGCCTTATGTACCAATGCTTGAGGCTATACCAGTTAAACCAGTCGATATTTGTACCAGTTGGACAATATGGAGATATAAAAATGCTATTTGATGTAACAATTTTAGAAGAATATAAAACAGAAAATCAGACTAAACCAAAAGAGAAAATACAGCTACAAGATATTAAAGAAATTAAATCATCGCTCACCCAAAAAGGGGAGGCTAAGATATCTCGGCAGCAACCAAAAAAGAAAGATGATTATCTAAAGAATTTTACTATTGAAAGTTATTTATCAGATATTCAACTACCACCTAAAAATATCCCCTGGATAGAACACTTACTAAAGTGGAAACCAAAGGCTAAACAGTATGAGGTTTTAAAGCAATATAAAGAGCTATATTTACAAGCTTACAGTGATACACCATTAGAACATCAAAAGATTAATGCTGGTACTTTAAAGGCTAATGCTTGGCTTAGGGTTTTGATTACTGGAGAATGAATTATCAAATAAGCTTAACATTAGATTTTTTATACAGTATTATCAACTTTATAAGTTATCTAATTCATAGGTATTTTAAGTTGAGAGTATTTAAAATAATCGCTTTATTTTTTATTGTTTTGTCACCAATTGTTAGTTTTGCTAATGATCCTGTGATTTTATCAATAAATAATAAAGTAGATATCCCTCTACCCAAAGATATGCAAAGATTGGTTGTTTTAGATGGTGGGGTTTATGCTGCTGTTATGTCTGATAAAAAAGGAGATAATATTTACTATGGAACAATAAGCTTAGATGAGCTTAAAGAATTAGGAGCAAAAGATTCTGTATATAAATTCTTAAATAACTCCTATAACTCTTCTTCTAGCAAGCCTAGAAATAGATTTGAAGCAATATTAATTAAAGGTGAGTTTATAGATGCAGATAACCCTAATGTAAAAATATACAATTATAGAGATAATAATTATATTTTTGATAATATCTATTCTAAAGACTTAGATTTTGCCGTATTAATAAATTATGACCCAAAATATAAGGATTACATAAACTTAATAAAGCAGATTAAGATAAGAGGGTGATATAAGTGTCGGTTGCTACTTTAACAAATAATGAGAAAGATGAAATTAGAAAACTTTTAGTTATTATTTTTGGTTCTCAAGCGAAAAATTGGGAAATAAACAATCGAGTTGCAGAGCTTATAACTAAAGCATTTAATGAAAGTGTTAAATGTAGTAAGGGTATAGATACTTCTCCTAGACCATTCGGTTTTATTCCAAGTGGCGTTGGTGTTGCCAGTCAAGCTGTTTCAATAGCGAATAGAATAATAAATAACAAAGGGCAATATAGAATGTGTATAGATTATGTTGCCTTAAATTACAAACGAGTTGTATATATGGCTGCTAATGGTATATAAAAACATCGTCTGCGTATTTGATAATTACTTTTTTAACCTATTTTATTAAATTATATTAGTCCTATAACCAATTAATCAAAGACTGTTCAAAGTTTCTCGCTTAAATCAACTAAATCCATCTCATTATATAATTACTTCTAACATTACATAACTGACAAAATGTAATACTCATAATGACAATCAATATACAAAAAGTAAGGTTAAAAGATGGATAATATACTAAATTTTAATGATATTCCTAAGCAAAAGCCTACGCCTATAGAAAACTTATCAATAAGCGAAATATATGAGGTCCTATACTGTAATGGTTTAGAAGCTATATTGACTGATGGTAAGGATAAGGAGAAAGAAATAATAAATATTCATTTGTTAAACATTCTAAGTAAAAAATTAGGCTTATTAGTATCGTTATTCTTTGAGCTTGGAGATGTAGCAGATAGAGAGTATCAAGATAGCAATATTAAGAAGTCAGAACTTAAACAAAGACTTATAAAGTTATTTGATTATATGGAGGCTATTTAATGGAGGGTTTAAGAGAGATAGCTTGGAGTAATGGCTATGAGTTACCTAATGATGTAGAAACTCAAACTATGGCTAAATATAGATGGTTTGAAAAGAGCAAATATATAGTAAGGGTTGACTGGGATAGCTTTGTTTTTGGTGATAAAAGAACAGGCGAGAGATACAAAGTAGTTAATGGCGAATTAGTAGAAAAAGAGCAAGGTATAAAGATATGAGAGAAGAAAACCATAATATAGAGTTCAAGAGTAAGACTATATCAATAACATTAAGACTTGATGAAAACGAGCTACAAACTTTAAAGAATACAGCCAGTCAACACGGTGTAGGTTACTCTGTGATAGTTAAGTCATTGATTTACAAATTTAATAGGAATCTTATTAATTTTTTATAGGAAGGAATAATGAAGACAGATTTAACAGCTAAACAATTAGAGTTTTGTAAGCAAATTCTTTTGGGTGAATATCAGTTGGAAGCTTATATGATGGCCTATGATTGTGAGAATATGGAGTATGACACTGTAAAGAATGAAGCTAGTAAGCTTATGAAGAATAAGAAAATAATAGCTTTCATTAATAATGTAAGAAAAAGAGAGTTATTAGGTACATTAAGAACTAGAGAGACTTATCTAAATAAGTTAGATGACATTATTGATAGTGATGAATCTACTACGGGAGAAAAAATACAAGCAATTAATACAATATCAAAACTCAAGCTATGGGATAAAGGAACATACGGAGAGATAAAATTGAATAATATAAATGAAGATGTACCTAGTTTAGAGGAGCTAAAAGGTAAAGAATAACCATTACATAGCCACTACTTTTTAGGTTTTTGAACGATATAAAAAAGAGTTTTTACCGCTTATAAAAAAGAGGGATCAAAAGGCATTAATAAATCTAACCGATGTTATAACTTAATCTTATCACATTCATAAAAACTATATATTTCACTTTATTAAAATCAAAAGCCATAATATCAGCATAAAATTTATACATTGTAAGAGATTATCAAAATGAAGAAAGTAATATTAACAGCATCAATAGTTTTAAGTTTAATTTCAACTGGCTTTAGTTATGGAATAGCTACTCAAGTTTCTAGTAGTTCTTTTCCGCCTCCAGTAATGCAGCTAGCATATTAAATAAAATATCAAAAATAGGGGGTCACTTTGAACAAGGTACATACTAAAGTACATACTAAGATTGTATGTTATATTTTAGTGTATTGATAATAAAAGGTTTGAGGCTTATACATTAATTCCGGCCCCGCATTATTAGTCATGTATTTTCCTTGTAACATCTATGCGTAAATAATATTTAAATGATCCTAGTGTTGTTTTATGGTGTATTATTGAATTAAGTTACATTAATTTTTTGAAATTTCTTTTTTAGCAAGTTTAATTTCTTGTTGGAATTCTGGGCTTGTTTGTAGTTGAGAGAACATGATGCTTCCTACTAAATACCCTGCATTAACATCGCTTGGATAATGAACTCCACAAACAATTCGACTTTGACCAAATTCATAACCTCTCTTCATGATTTGATTTGTTCTTGAGGGGTTTATCTCACTTAAAGTAAGAGCAATTGCCCACCCTATAGTTGTATGCCCAGAAGGGTACGATCTATGAATATTATCTGTTTTCACACATGCTTTTTCATGAAAATACGCAAAAGGTCTTGTGCGATGATAGAATAATTTAGCTGGTTTTGTGAACTCTCCCTCAGCTATTTCTAATTGATTTAGAATTTTCCATATTGCGGGTGTTTCTTTTTTACTTATCTGATGACCAAAAGCTTTTTCAAAAGCTTGAGCAAATCCTTCTGGAGAATAGTTTGCATCTGATTGAGCTAGTTTATATCTATTGGTGTTTTTGATAAAAAAACTAGCGTGAGAAATATTCATGTCATTTTGATATAGTAATGTTCCAGGAGTTGGAGGAGGTGGTATGATTTGTTTTATGTCTGGGATATCTATGTTGAGTCTATCGGCTGCAAAAGCTGAACTTATTATAGCTGTTAATGACCCTACAAATAGTATTTTTCTAATCATATTTTTATTTCCTTGGTTAATTATCCAAAGAAAATGATAAATTGATTTAAAAATGAAGAAATCAAAAAATTAAAAATTTGTTACTAATTACAGCTAAAGTATGATATTTTAATATTCCTTTTTTTCTAAAAGATCACTATTCTAGAAAAAGGCTTATAAGTATGTTGAAAATTAAAGCAAAAATCAATAGTTTATTTAAAACTAGAAATTTTTATATCAAATATAAAATAGAATTATTTTTTCAAGGGTAGACGAATTATGTTTTATTGCCTTTTATTTTCAGTGAGTTTTGAAACACAGTTTTAGTTAGCTATATTCCTTATCAAAAACTTCTAACATTAAAAGAATTAACAACTCTACCAATTATTACCGCATCAGCTGGTGATTTGATTTCATCATTATTTTGAAATTTTGAGTTTAGTGGCATCAAGTATAAGCGGTTATTATCTTTGTATAGTAATTTAACTGTGGCTCCGTCGGAGTTTCTAGCAACTACAATTTTATCAACTAAATTTTGAGGACTAATTTCGCTAGGGTCAACTAAAATATTCTCGTCTTCGTAAAGAGTATATTTAGCATATTTAGGACTAAGCAGTTGAGATTCTGATGAATCATAGAGCATGCTCTCGCCTTGTACTCTAAGTGAAAAACCGTTTTTTGGTACAAGACTATCTGGTATTTGCAAATAGTCAATCGGGTCAATATTCTCTTGAGATTCGGTAAATTCACCTGCTTGTACATAACTTAGTACTGGTACGTTAGTTACACTCATTATAGATATATCATTAGGGTAATAATTATCTTCGAGACCAAGTATCTTCATAACCTCTATATGTCCATCATATGAGGGACAGTTAGTACCGGCAACCCAACCCTTAATAGATCTATCGCTTTTGCCAAGCTTTTTTGCCAATTCTATTTGTGTCATGCCTATTCTTTTTAAGGCTGGTTTTAGATCGGTTTTGTAATCAAACATCTCTAATCCTAAGTACAACAATCTAATTCTAAGTATATTTATATAAAATCAGCAATTCAATAATTTTTTGAAAAATAGTGCTATATTACTTCCCTTTACAGCAAAAAGTGATTAATATTGAAAGTGTAATAAAACTGCACTTTTATAAATTGAGGGAGTTAAATAAAATGATAAGAAAAAGCATTCTAGTAGAAAATCAGGAAATTAAAGATTTACTATCTGTCATCAAACATCATTACACATCTGATAATAAGAATACCATTCAAGATGTAAGCTTAAACCATGTAGTAAACAGAGTATATAAAGAAAATGTAAGAAAATATATAGTTGAGCGTTGGCATGCTCTAGAAACAAAAGTTGGACATCAAGTAACACTTTTAGAAAACAACTATAATAAGAGTATTATCAATAAGTTATACAAAAAGTCTCGTGATCTAAATTTTGTGATTAAAACTCGACCTGATGATTCATCAAGAGATTTACACGATTCAATTAAAAAAGTATCTAACATAGATATAGTTATAAGAGAGTTTTCTTTCTCTTAGAGTCTACTTAGTTACTTGTTTTTCTAGCACTTTTTTACCTAAATAAACTGATAGTATGATTATAAACATTCCAATCAGTTGCTGTATTGAGAATGTCTCTCTAAACAAAATATAGCCATATAGTAAGGCAAATACTGGACCAACTAGTAAAACTAAAGAGCTCATAGCTAATGATATATATTTGACACGACTTATGTATAAAATATTTCCGAGTAGGTGTCCAAATATAGCTATAGCTAATAAAATTAGAACGCCACTTAAAGTTGTCGGAATTATCTGTTCATTGAAAATAAAAGCTAATATAAATAGTGTTGCTGAACCACTTAATGATGCTATAAACATCATTCTAAAAGTTGAGCAAGAATCTCGTAGCTTTTTAGAAAAGATAATAAAGAGTGCATAAAATACCGCAGATATGATAGCTAGCCAGTTTCCTAAAAGGTGCTGAGAGCTTAAGCCTGATTGACTCATAAGAAGTAATAAACCAATAAATGCTACTAGAAGAACTAAGTAATATTTAAGGGATACTTTTTCTTTGAGAAATATAATGGCTATAAAAGTAGTAATAAAAGGACAGAGATTTGTTAAAAGGCTAGCCTCAGCTATTGATGTATAAATCAAAGATATACCATAAAAAGCTAAATCTAAAGCTAGGAATAGACCAGTTAATGCGGCAATGTATATAGATTTCTTTGATAGCTTATCTTCATCTTTGGTAATAGCTAAGAATGAGTATAAGAATATACAGGGTAATAATAGTCTATAGCCAAAACTTGCAATTGGACCAACTTCTGAATATCTAATTAATACCGATGCTATAACAAGGTTGGAAAGTGCAAACAATATTATGAAAAAATCTCTATTCATGATGGTGTCCTGGCTAAATGCTTATTAAGCAGATGATATCATGAAATTAGCTAAATACTTGTGATAATTAAAGGTAAATACTAGTGTTATCTAAACTTAGAGATTTTAACTTTAAGAGATACATGCTAAATTAGCTTTAGAATTAAATTTTTTGGCTAAGTTTTAAGGTTAAAATAATGCATATAAGTGAGCGCCGTAAGTGGTATGTAGGCTTTGCTGTTTTTGTAATAATAGTTTTATTATCTCTTTCATTACTCCACGCATCAATATGGGTCAGTATAGGCTTTATAGCTGTTTTGGTAGTTGTCGCAGTATATGATGCTACGCAAACAAAACATGCTATCTTGAGAAACTTCCCGATAGTTGGGCACATGCGTTTTATACTTGAGTTTATTCGACCTGAAATTCAGCAGTATTTTATCGCGGATAATGAAAGTGAAAAGCCATTTGGTAGAGAAACTAGGTCAACTATATATCGTCGTGCTAAGGGTATTAATGATACAGTAGCATTTTGTACTGAAAAAGATATTGATAGAGTTGGCTATGAGTGGGTAACACATTCGCTTGTGCCGAAGCATTTGGATGAAATTGAAACGCGTGTTAAATTTGGTGGCTCTGATTGTAAACAACCATATATGGCATCACATCTAAATATATCAGCGATGAGTTTCGGAGCACTGTCGGCAAATGCAATTATGGCTTTGAACAAAGGTGCTAAGTTAGGTGAGTTTTGTCACTGTACAGGTGAGGGAGGTTTGACAAAGTATCACTTACAAGGTGGCGATATAGTCTTTCAAATTGGTACAGGATATTTTGGTTGCCGTACTGATGATGGTGGTTTTTGTGCTGAGAAGTTCACTGAGAAAGCAAATTTAGATAGTGTTAAGATGATCGAGATTAAGCTATCTCAAGGGGCTAAGCCATCTCATGGAGGTGTATTGCCCGCTGCTAAGATAACTCCAGAAATCGCTGAAATCAGAGGGGTATCTATGGGTAAAGATGTCTTGTCGCCACCAGCACATAGCGCTTTTTCAACACCAATTGAGTTTTGTTATTTTATAAAGCAATTAAGAGATTTATCAAATGGTAAGCCAATAGGATTTAAGCTTTGTATTGGTAGTCATGTAGAGTTCTTAGCTATATGTAAGGCAATGCTTGAGACAGGTATCAAGCCTGATTTTATAACTGTAGATGGGGCAGCTGGTGGCACTGGGGCAGCACCTTTAGAATTTTCTAATCACATAGGTATGCCGTTAGAGGATAGCTTGATATTTGTGCATAATGCTTTGGTTGGTTGTGGCTTACGCGATGAGATTCGTATTGTTGCAAGTAGTAAGGTAGCAACTGGTTTTGATATGGTTAGATTATTTGCTATGGGAGCAGATACTTGTAATTCTGCTAGAGCGATGATGATGGCAGTAGGCTGTATTCAATCACGCCAATGTAATAATAATACTTGTCCAGTTGGTGTAGCAACCCAAAATGAGCGTCTTGCAAAAGCACTAGTAGTAGAGGATAAGATGTATCGTGTATATAACTTCCATAAAGCTACAATTAATTCATGCTTAGAAATCGTAGGAGCAATGGGCTTAACATCTACAAATGATATTGGTCCAGAAAATCTCAAAAAGCGTGTATCTGTAAATGAGATTAAATCATATATTGATTTGTATGATTTTATACCAGAGAATAGTTTGATAGATGGTAATATGCCAGCTAGTTTTGCAAGATCTTGGGAAAAAGCTCGAGCAGATTCTTTTTAGTTTTTCAAACCGAAATAATAATTTTTTGCCTACTCAATTTGCTAAAATAACTAATATAAATATTCTTGTTAGTTAAATATGGCGTTATACACCTATCCATCAAATAAGCTTGAGTATCTGGTTCAAGTTTTATCTAAACTTCTAGATGTTGAAAAAAAAGATTTGTTCACACCAACACAGCTAATAGTTGGTAGTCGTGGTATGCAACATTGGTTAAGTATGCAATTAGCACAATATCGTAATATTGCCATGAATCTTAAATATGACATGATAAATGGTTATATACTTGATATCTGCTATGAGCTCACAGCAAAACAAGAATATAAGAAAGCATACACAAAAGATATTTTAGCTTGGAGAATCTTTAGGGGTTTAGATAGTATCAATAATCCTAAGCTCCAAGAATATTATCAAAATAGTGATCTTAAAAAATATCAACTATCCGTTAAAATAGCCGAGACTTTTTCAAAATATATATCGTATCGAAGTAAGTGGTTGCAAAAGTGGGAGCAGGGCGAGTATATAAATCCTACTAAACCAGAGAGTGATGAAGATTGGCAAATGCTACTTTGGCAGAAGCTTGTTGAAGATGTTCCTGAAACACCATATAAAGTCCAGTCAGAAGCATTCCAAAAGCTTAATCGACAAAACTTAGAAAAGCTAAATATACCAAGTGATATCTATATATTTGGGGTTAATACTATATCTCCCAAAAATCTTGGCTTTGTATTTGAGTTGGCTAAATATATTGATGTTAATATTCTGTATATTAATCCATGTAGCGAGTATTGGTATGATTTACACAAGAGTAAAATCTCAGCTTGGTTAGATAGTGATGACTATGAGCTTCAACCTCTTTTGGCTAATCTAGGTCAACAAGGTAAAGAATTTTTTAATCAGCTACTAGAAAATCAAGAAAAGCAAGAACTAGAAGTTTTTGAAAAGTTTGATAAAAATTCGTTAGATTTTGAGAAACTTGCTGATAATGACCAGACACAACTAGTAAGCCTACAGCGAAACTTGCTAGAGCTTAATTGTGATAATCATGCTAAGCAAAAAGATTTAAGCATCAGTATTAATTCATGTCATAGTCCACTTAGGGAAGTGCAGATTTTACATGATAAGCTTTTGGATATCATCAAAGCAGATCCTAGCATTAAGCCTCGAGATATTTTGGTAATGTGTCCAAATATTGAAGACTATTCACCGTATATTGATAGTGTGTTCTCAAGATATCCAACAGATAAAAAGCTCCCTTGTTCTATAGCTGATAGAACGCTACTTGATTCAGAGCCTTTAGCTGCCAGTTTTATTGAGCTTTTGCAATTACCAGAGAGTAACTTTGAGGTTAATAAGATACTAGACTATTTATCGGTTCCAGCAATTCAGCAAAAGTTCAAAATTAGCGATGAGCAATTAGAAACTATTCGCTATTTGTTAAAAGAGTCATGTATTCATCATAGTAATAATGGTCAAACCTTCTCATGGAGTTGGGGGCTTAAGAGACTGATGTTTGGGTTTAGTTATAGTGATAGTAATCATATTATTGATGATAAGCTAATGACTATACCTGTGATTGAAGGTAGTGAGATTGCCGAGCTTGGTGGCTTGTATGAGTTGCTAGAACTGCTAGAAAAATATTCACAAGAGTTGCTTAAGCCAAGAAGTTTAGAAGCATGGCAGGACTATCTTTTGGAGATGTTTGATGATGTTTTTGATGTAACTAATGATGAGCAATATATTGCTAAGAAAATCAAAGATATAATCGTAAAGACAGTCACTACAGCTAAAGATGTATTGCTAGCAGAAGAGATTAATTTGTATACAATTAGATATTGTCTGATTTCACAGTTATCTGAACCAATTATTAATAACCATTTCTTAAATGGTAAAGTAACATTCTGCTCAATGACACCAATGCGTAATGTTCCTTTTAGAGTGATAGCGATGTTGGGTTTAAATAATGGTAAGTTCCCACGCCAAGAATCCGTGATTAGCTTTGATTTGATGGCAAGACTTGGAAGAGTTAAAGGCGATAGAACCAAACGAGATGATGATAGATATTTATTTCTAGAGGCTATTACATCTGCGCGTGATTATTTGTATCTTAGTTATATTGGTAGAAGTGTTAAGACTAATGTTGAGCAACAACCAAGTCTAATACTCAAAGAGTTGACTAGCTATTTGTATTTGAATTATGGCTGGGGAAAGGCTGATATCAAAGAATATCCATTACATCCTTTTAGTTCTAAATGTTATGCTGATGAATACAGAAGTTATGATGAGGCTTGGCTGAAGTTGTTACAATCAGAGCCTAAGGTATTTTGCGATTCAAAGTTATTAAGTAATGATGTCAATCTACCAAAGAGTTTAAGTATCGCAAAACTTGTCAAAATCTTTGAAGATCCAATTAAAGCTTATACAAATTATGGCTTAGAACTATATTTAGAGGATGACTTTGAAGAGTTAGAAGACAGTGAACCATTTGATATAAATAGTTTAGATAAGCATAAATTTAAACAAGACTTACTAAACACTCTTGAGAATAATAAAGACAAAGAATTAACCATAAAAACAGCTAAGCTAAGTGGCAAGCTTCCAGAATCTGTACTTACTGAAAATGAGATTAATAAAGAAGTTGAGAGTATTCAAAAGCTATTAGATAAGGCAAATTTAGCAAATTATGAGTCTAAATATTTTCATCAAGAGATATTAGGATATGAGCTAGAGGCTAATTGTCATATCAAAGATAATCAAGTTTTGTTATATACAACTTCAACTTTTGGTATTAAGCATCGATTTGAATTATATTTGACAGCACTATTAGTGGCATTATCAGAGCAACAAGATATCACTGCTACTTATGTCTATTTTGATAAAGACAAAAATCAAGCATTTGATACTACTTTTGTTATAAGTCATTTAGGTGCAAAAGAGTTGTTGGAAAAATATCTATCAAATGCAGAAAAGATAGTATCTAAGCCAAGTTTAGTACATTTAGATTTAGCCAAAGCTATAATGGAATATGTAAAAGAAAATCAGAAAAGAGATGCAAATCTTGTTGAAAAAACAACTAAGCAAAAGCAACAAGCTTGGGAATGCGTGATAAAGTCTTCAGAGCACAACTTCAAAGCATTAGAGAATAATAGTTATTTCAAACTTTTTAATAATGAGCATCCAAAGATAGAAGACTTTGAGGGGCTGCGAATATATCAAGATTTCTTTGAGGTTATAAATGAAAATAAATAAAAATCTATCCTTATCTCAGTTATATAAAGATATTTATATCAGTTTTGAAATTGCAATTGCTGCTTGCATATGTTTTTTGTTTGGTTTTTATATGTCAAACCTTTTGCATGGGGGACAGTCGATAATTGGTGGTTTTTGGTGTCTGATTACAGTTTCTACAATTTTACAGTTGAGTATTAGAGATTCTTACTTGGCAGCTTTTCAAACTCTTGTGGGCTCTGTAATAGGTGGTATCACAGCATTTATTTTTACATATATTTTGGGTTATCACTATTATGTCATGATTTTGGCTGTGGCAATTAGTGTTCTTATCACAGCGACTCTAAATCTTGAGAATGCTATCAAAATGAGTAGTGCAAATGCTGGGGTAATTGTTGCATTAGGGTTGTATCAGCCAAGTTATTCACCTTTTCTAAATACTGGTTTACGTTTGATAGAAACATTCAGTGGTACAGCTATAGCATTATTTTTTATATTTATTAGTAGACTTCTTAAAGTAAGATCCGACTAGTTGTTAATACTTCTATTACCTATACTGTATTTTATTTTAATTTTTGCAAAATTATGATTAAATTGTTTGGGTAAGTATTAGTTTTTATATAGGAAATTTATAATGAAAAAACTTTTAAAATCAGTGCTGTTGCTCTCAACTGTGTTAGCAGGTTCTGCAATGGCATGTACAGCTATTACACTCAAAGGTAATGATGGAGATGTTGTCGCAGGTAGAACGATGGAGTGGGGTTTCACTTGGGATTGGAGTCTAACATATATTCCAGCGGGTACTTCACATACATTGACTGCACCTGAAGATCTAAACCTGCCAGCAAAACAATATTTATCTAAATACTCTGTATTAGGAATAGGTTTGACAATAGATAAAAATAATTTTGTAATACTTGATGGACAAAATAATCAAGGGCTTAGTCTCAGTGCTAATTATCTACCTGGTTTTACTCAGTATCAACAAGTTAATAAAGGTGATAAAAATTACGCTTCAATTTTAGAAATAGTAACTTATATTTTAAGTCAATATAATAGTATTGATGAAGCTAAGAAAGGTTTAGAAAACATCAAAGTTTGGAATGATAAGTCTACAGATGTAAATGGAGTGGTTCCAGAACTTCACTTTTTGATATCAGATAAAAGTGGTAATGCGATAGTTGTAGAGTATGTAAAAGGTGAAGTTCATTTCTATCAGTTAGAGTTAGACCTCAAAGTTATGACAAATGCTCCTACTTATGATTGGCATTTAGTAAATATTAGAAACTATCTGAACTTGTCAAATAAGACTGTATCTCGTATGAAACTTTATAATGAGAATGATGTAGTGCCAAATCATACTTATAAAATTATGGATGCACTAGGTCAAGGCAATGGGTTATTAGGTATGCCTGGTGATTACTCTCCACCATCTAGGTTTATTAGAACAGCAGTATTAGGTTACTATTCTAATAATGATAATATCAAAGATGAAAGTACTCTAAACAAAGTAGCTCACATCTTGCATAGTGCTGATATACCTAAAGGTGTAGTGGCTGAAAACATAGATGGTAAAACATATTACGATCATACAGTATTTACTAGTATCAAAGATCTAACAAACGATACTGTTTATATAAATATTTATAATAATCCGCTTAACTCTGTTTCTATAAATCTAGATACTTTAGATAAAGATCATGCCAAAGCTTTTGTTAAAAATATTAAGCAGCTGCCATATCCAAAGTCGGATATAACTGATTCTTTGGTTTAGTATTATACTCATATTTTTTAATTTCATATTCTTAAATTTTTAAAGGAGTAATTTGCTAAAATATCTCAAAGACTTTTTTGAAAATTATAATTGGTTAATATGACTAATCTAAACGCAAACACAATAACCCTACAAGGTCGCCATATTATCGAGGCTAGTGCAGGTACTGGTAAGACTTTTAATATTACTACTTTGTATATCAGGTTATTACTTGAAAAAAAGCTATTACCCAAAGATATCCTTGTAATGACATTTACCAAAGATGCTACCCAAGAGATTATCGGTAGAGTGGAAGCTAAGATTAGAGATGTGTTAGCAGATCATAAAAGTGGTAAAGAAGTTTTATCCGATGAAGACTATAAACATATCAAAAGAGCCTTATTAGAAGTTGATGAGGCTGCCATTTTTACTATTCATGGTTTTTGTAAAAAAATATTAAGTGAGCAAGCTTTTGCTAGTGGTATTGAGATGGATGTCTCTATGGAGGTCGATACTTCAGATATTTTGCAAAAAGTAGTAGAGGATTTTTTTAGAAAATATATCAATAAAAACAAAACAAACTTTGAATATTTGCAAGCATATAAGCTACATACTCCAGAGAAGTTTTTGGATAAGCTAAGGAATGTTATTAGGTCTAGTTATGAACTATTAACAAAGCAAGCTATAAGCTTAGATGAATTTAAAATACTTAAAAAGCAACAGCTGGAATTATTTTTAAATAATCATGATATCGTAGATGACTTTTTATCTAAATTAGGAAAAGGCGAGCCACAGGGCAAGAGAGTTGATGAATACCATAGAGTTTTAGAATGGTTGAGATTATATAATGAAGATCCATTTCCAGATAATATATCTATAATCACAAATGGTAATAAGATTAAAGGAGCTAGGGTAAAGCCTATATTTACTGGCATTAAAGAATTAAGAGACTTACAGGAAGAAATAAAGAAAGCAAATGCAACCCAATTTATCAAACAAGCCTGCCTGCAAATCCGCCAAGATTTTTCAAAAGCCAAAGAGCAAAAAGGTGTTTTAGACTTTGATGATTTGATTACTAAACTTTGTCATAGTGTCAAAAAGTCACCAGATTTAGTAAAAACTTTACAACATCAATATCCAGTTGCTCTTATTGATGAGTTTCAAGATACTGATGCTGAGCAGTATGAGATTTTGGATACTATTTACCCTTTGAAGAATAGTAGTCATTCCCACGAAGGTGGGAATCTTCTTACGAATGGATTAAATTTAAAAGATACCCGCCTACGCGAGTATGACAGTAGCTCTGATCAGAACGATAGCAATCTTCTGCTCCTAATGATAGGCGATCCAAAGCAAGCAATTTATGGTTTTAGGGGTGGTGATATCTTCACATATCTAAAGGCTAAAGATAGTTGCTCTAATGACAATCAGTGGAGCATGGATACTAACTGGCGTTCAACTAGTGAGATGATAAAGGCTTACAATAGACTTTTTTATAAAAAGGATTATGAGCCAAAAGATGAGGGTGAGCTTGGAGAAGATATTTTTAGCGATGGTATAGGCTATCAGCTTGTCAAAGCATCACCAAATGCTGATAAGAAAGCAAAAGACTTTGATGATAACCTTAAACCAATAAATTATTTCTATTATCAAGTGGCTGAAGATGATAACAAAAGTGATATTGATAATAATTTATCAGCATGGACTGCTAATGAGATTGTCAGGCTATTAAACTCTAAAAAAGTTGTAGAAAGTGATATCGCAATTTTGGTAGAGAATGGTAAGCAAGCAAAGGTTATTCAAAAAGCTCTACAAGCTAAGGAACTAAGCTCGGTATATCTAAGCCAACGCGATAATGTCTATCATAGCCAAGAGGCTACGGAGATATTAGCTCTTATGGAAGGTATAAACGATCTTGAAAATAAATCTATGCTAAAAAGAGCGTTATCAACTAGTTTACTTGGTGGTAGAGCTGATAAATTTATTAGTTATATTGATGAAAATGATGTTTCAGCATGGGATGAAGAGATAGAAAAAGCAAAATCTCTAAGACAACAATGGCATAAATATGGTTTTATGGCATTTATTATGCAAATTATACATCAGAATTTCACTCAAAGATCGGATTCAAAAGAGCGTGTTATCACAAATATTCTCCATTTAGCTGAGCTTATAAAAGTAGCTGAGAATAAATATAAACACCCAAATCAGCTTATTAAATGGTATCGCCAACAGCTAAATAGTACAGCTACAAGTGAGGGCGAACTTAGATTAGAGAGTGATGATAATCTGATTAAGATAATTACAATTCACGGTTCAAAAGGGCTTGAGTACTCAGTTGTATTTATACCATTTGCAAGTTATGTAAGCTCAAAGAAATTTCAAGTTGGTGATTTCTCTAAATACTATGATAAAAATATTAAACAGACAGTCTATAAAATTGGTAAAGATGACAGTATAAAACCACAAATAGAAAATGAAGTTATAGAGGAATTAATGCGCCTGTTTTATGTGGCTGTTACACGTGCAGAGCATAGATGTTATATTGGAGTTGCAAAATATAGTAATAGCGAAAAATCACCATTAGCAAGATTCTTAGATTATCAAAAAGATGATGACTGGTTAGGGAAAATCCAAAATATAACAGCAAATCCTATTAATCAAAGTTCGCTTATAGATGTGGCTACAAGTCATTGTTATGAAAGTGAGAATTTAATTACAAATGACCAATTTGATCATGATACTTTACAAAACCTCAAAGCAAATGATATTAACAAGTTAGCAAATGATAATTGGGAGATGCTGTCTTTCTCAAAAATATCAAAGTCAAAAGTTCAAAATACTGCATTAGAAAAAGAAAACGATGAGTCAGAAGATGATAGTGCTCAAAAATCTCAGCAGGAATTAGAGTTTAGATTTATAGCTCCCAAAGGAGCAGATATTGGTAATATTTTGCATAATGTTTTAGAGCATACGGATTTTAGCCTAGGCAAGATAGATGATAATCTTTTACAAGAGCAAATGGATAGATACAAGGTAGTTGCTGCAGAAGATTTTGATAAGCTTAAAGTATGGTTAGAAGAGTGTTTAGTCGCGTCTATACCTTCTATAGAAACTGCAGATTTTAGTTCTAATGATATTCAATATGGTTTGTTTGATATCAAGGATAAAGGCTTTTGTTTAAAAGATATTCCAAATACAAAAACCTTAAAAGAAGCAGAGTTTTATTTTCCTATATCAAATGAAAAACTATACAAGAAAAATATTATAGAGATTTTAGCAGAATATCGTAATCAGATTATTGATTATGATGAGTTTTCTAGTCAAAAGATTTTTGGTATGCTTCATGGTTTTATTGATTTGATTTTTGAATATGATGGCAAATTTTATGTGGCAGATTATAAGTCAAATTATCTAGGTGATAAATTAGAAGATTATAATCAAGCTGCTATGAGTGAGAAAAATCAAAGTAGCTTTTATGATTTACAATATCTAATATATAGCGTTGCCTTGGATAAGTACCTGCGACAAAACATTGAAAATTATAATTATGAAAAGCATTTTGGTGGAGTATATTATTTCTATCTTAGAGGTATGAAAGATGGTTATGGGGTTTATCGAGCTAGACCAACCTTAGAGATTATTAACAAAATTGCTAATCTATTTAATGGGGATGACTATCATGTATAAAACTTTCCATCAAGCTTGTGAGCAATTAGCAGATATTAGAGCTATAGACTTTTTCTTTGCTAAAGAAGTGTTTGATTTAGTCAAAAAGACTACCCCGTCTATAATCACTTTATCAAGTGATTTATATCCACCCCTTCACGGAGCGAAGGGGAACGATTTGGAGCAAAAAAGTAATGAAGTTTTATTTCATATTTTGATAAAGCTTATGCATGTATATAGCCATGGTAATAGCTGTTTGAAGATAGCAGATATATCAAATAAAACTATTTTTGTTTCAGAGCAAAGCACTCAAAGCGATGCTAAAGTAGGCTTTAAAATGCCAAGTTTTGATGAAATTGTAAGTATTTTACAGTCTTTAGATTATGATAAATTACCTATATATTTTGCTAAAGAGTATGATTCCTTATATATCAAAAGATTGTGGAATTATGAGGTTGAAATAGCTAACTTTATAAAATCTAGAACTATCCAAAATACTCAACAAGATAACTATATTGAAGAAGTTGTAGATAAGCTATTTGAACCTGCTGATGAGATAGATTGGCAAAAACAGGCAGTTATCAAAAGTCTAAATTATAATTTTAGTATTATCTCAGGTGGACCTGGTACAGGTAAGACAACTACAGTAGCAAAGCTTTTGCTTGCCATACAAATGCTTAATCATAATCAGCAAAGAATAGCTCTTTTAGCACCAACAGGTAAGGCTGCTCAGAGAATGACAGAATCCTTAAATAGTGTGTTAAGTAAAAGGGTAGACAATGATAGTTATTTAGGATTATCTAATTTAGAAGCTCAAACTATACATAGGTTTTTAGGCTTAAGACCAAACTCTACTTATGTTAAATATAACGAGCAGTCAAAAGCACCATACGATGTGATTATTGTTGATGAAGCTTCTATGCTTGATATGAATATTTTTATTAAGTTGATTAGAGCAGTAGCTGATAATACTAAGCTAATTTTGATAGGTGATACTAATCAGTTACCATCAGTCGAGGCTGGTAGTCTTTTGGCAAACTTTACACACCACAGAGATGGCGATATTACGCCATATACAACATTACTTATCAAAAACTATCGTTCACAACAATATATAAATAATCTTGCAGCCTCGGTTCTAAAAGGTTATATTAATATTGATAGTCACCAAAATGAGAATATTAATTTTCATAGCCTAAGGAATTTAGATACTTATTTAAGAGAGTATGCAAAGAGATATTCACAGCTTGAAAAGTGCCGTGACTACAAAGAGGCTCTTACCGAGCTAAATAAATTTAGAATACTTGTAGCTAATAAAAATTTAGAAATTGGTACAGATAAGTTAAATCAGAAAATTGAGAAATTTATGTCTAAACCTATAGATTCTAGCTATAAAGGTAAACCAATTATGATAACTCAAAATAGCTATTCATTGGGATTATTCAATGGAGATGTAGGGATTGTCTGGCCAGATGATACTGGTAAGCTTCGAGCATATTTTGATGGTAAAGATGCTAAGGCTTTTAGTTTAAATATGCTACCAAAATATGAAAGTGTCTATATAATGACAATTCATAAGACGCAAGGTTCAGAGTTTGATGAAATTGTGATTGTTCTTCCAGCAGAAGATAATGAAGCGTTAAGTAAACAACTTTTGTATACAGCTATTACCAGAGCGAAACATAAATTAACGATTATTTCTGAACAAAGTAGTTTAAGAGATATTGCTCAGAAAGATATTATGAGAAATTCAAATATTAGTGAATTGGTTAGCTTGAGCACTCAATAACTTAGAAATTACTTATTCATTTGCCATATTATTCTAAGTCCATGAAGTAATAAATCTGAGATAATTACATCAAAGTATTGTTCTTTCTCAAATAAGTGAGCATACCCTCCAGTTGCGATTAGCACGGGCGGTTTATCTGAGAAATTCTCTTGAGAGATTCTACTAATTATCTCTTTTATGGCTCCTAATTGACCATATATAAGACCAGATTGAATTTGAGATATAGTTGTCTTACCTAAAGCAGAGCTAGGTTTTGATATAGTCACATTTGATAGTTTTGCAGTCTTTTGCGATAAGCTATCCATTGATAGATTAATTCCAGGTAGAATTGCACCACCTATATAAGATTTATTTTGCTTGATAGCGCATATAGTTGTTGCAGTACCAAAATCAACAATGATAATGTTCTTAGATGGAAAGTTAGAGATAGCTGCAACTGAGTTTGCAACACGATCTGCACCTAAATCTAGAGGGTTTTTGATATCAAGTTTTAATCCTGTTTTTATGCCAGGTTTTAACTCAAGAGGTGTTATCCCTAAGTATTTTTTACAAGCAGAATTGACAGAATACTCTAGATGAGGAACAACAGATGAAAGTACAACTGCTTCAATATCTTCAATATCAAGCTTTTTCCTCTCAAAGAAAGATAACAGAAATATGCCTAGCGTATCGGAAGTACACGGAGTAGTAGAAGGGTAGCGAAAGTTGTGCTTAATTTGATCACCTACAAATACTCCACCAAAAATATGTGAATTACCAATATCTATGCATACTATCATTTATTATTCTCCGGTTTTTAGGTCAACAAGCTTAGGTTTTATATTTTCTCTAGTAGGATCAATTTGTGCATAACTAATTATAAACAGTTGATCACCTATTTCACATCTTCTAGCAGCAGGGCCGTTTAGTGCGATAGTTTTACTATTTGGCTCGCCCTTGATTACATAAGTTTCAAGACGCTCACCGTTGTTTAAGTTTACTACTTGTACTTTCTCATTTTCAATAATATTTGCCTGTTTCATTATCTCACTATCAATAGTGATACTACCTACATAAAATAGATCTTTGCCAGTTACAGTAGCGTATGAGATTTTTGATTTTAAAACTGAAATTAACATGATGGTCCTGTCTCCTTTAGGAAGTTGTCAATTAAACGTACTTTACCAATGTAAAGTGCCAAAAATATTCTGTTATTAATTTTTTGAATGTATTCTGTTGTTGCACCAGTAGAATTAATCTTATTAGTTAGTTCTTCTAAGTCTGAGAAATTATCTTGTCTAAGTATTTCGTATACCTTATTAGCAATTTCCATGTCAGCAGATGTTAGATTTTTATTTCTAGAGCTAAGAGGAAGCCCTGTTGCTTCTCTTTGTGTTGAGCAAACTATAACCTTTGTTTTGATAAAAAAATCTTTAACAAGTTGTTTTATTAGCATAACTTGTTGGTAGTCTTTTTCGCCTAAGTAGAGATTATCAGGCTTAGTAATTTGTAGTAGCTTTAGTACTACAGTTAGCATACCACTGAAATGTCCAGGTCTAGCTTTACCTTCTAGGATATTCGCAATTTCAAGCTCAGGTTGTATTCTCAATAGGTTACCATCGGGATAGATATCTTTTTCACTAGGGTTAAATAATATATTGACATCAAGAGATTCTAATATTTGTATATCTTGTTGTAGTTGGTTTGGATATGTTTGATAATCATTTGGATTATTAAATTGAGTTGGATTTACAAATATACTGACAATAGCCACATCATTTTCTGACTTAGCTTTTTTGATTAGGCTTATATGACCACTATGTAACGCACCCATTGTTGGGACAAAGCCTATTTTTTGATCATTAGTGAAACTTTCTCCTAGCAAATTAAATTGCTCAATATTTTTAGCAATAATCATAGCTATACTCCTTAGTTGGAAAAATATTAGCTTTCGTCTCTTTAACATACGTATTTATAGCCTCGGAAAATATCTCAGAAGCATTTATATATTTCTTGACAAATTTTGGTTGAAAGTCATTATTCATACCTAGCATATCTTGGAGAACCAAAATCTGACCATCGGTATCACTGCCAGCACCAATACCTATTGTTGGGATATCTAAATTTTGTGTAATATTTTTAGCAATATTTGTTGGTATACATTCTAGAACTATCCCAAAACATCCTGCTTGCTCAAGAAGCTTAGCTTCTTCAAGTAAATGCCTAGCAGCTTCTTCAGTTTTACCTTGAACTTTAAAACCACCAAAACTATTTATAAATTGAGGAGTCATACCAATATGACCCATGACTGGAACACCAGAATCTACGATATGTTTGATAATATCTAAATTTCCTGAACTACCTTCAAGCTTAACCGCATGAGCTCCTGATTGAATCAAAGCCATTACAGCCTGCATTGTTGTTTCTAATGATTGACGATAACTCATAAATGGCAGATCAGCGATTATGAATTTATCTGTAGCACCATTAGCTACCGCTTGAGTCATGAACTGTATATCAGCTAGAGTTGTATAGGTAGTATTTTTTTTACCCAGTAATACCATACCTCCACTATCTCCAACGAGTATACAATCTATATCTGTTGAGTTTATGATTTTAGCTAAAGTATAGTCATAGCAAGTTACCATCGAGATTTTTTCTCGATTCGCTTTAGCTTTTTTGAAGCCTAAAACTGATTTCATTTCATCTTTTCTCCTTGTTTGAAAATTGATTAACAATGGCTCTAAAAACATCATAGAAATCATCATCAATTAAAGCATTGAGATCCTTTTGTAGCGTAAGTTCATCCTCTCTAGCTATAGGTCCTGATAGGACATGATGATTGTGTTTGATATTTTTAAAAGTGGTTTCTAAAAATGGTGTTAAATACTCTTGATTTATACCAAAGCGATTTTGCATTTCAGTATAGAATTTTTGCCAAATCAATGTACTAACATTGTTGGCTAAAACACACATTGCGTGATAATACGCTTTTTGACTTTTATCGATACAAAAATTAGCGTTAGGTAGCTTAGGTAAAAGCTCACTAAATGCGATACTTCTATCACAAGTTACAAAGGCAATCGATTTGTACTCATCTAAAGAGTATAAGTTCTTATCGGGGAAGCTTTGTAAAGGATGTGCTGAATAAGCATTTTCGATATCTAAAAGACCAGAGAAGTGAATCACTATTAGCCTTTTTGATTTATTTGTGAGATATTTATCTACAAAATTTTGTATCTCAGAGTCTTTGATTAAGACTAAAACATGAGTTGCATTATCTAATAATTTATCAAGCTGAACTAACGATTCATTTCGAGACCATTGTCTGAAATCTAGTTTTAAGCATTCAAAATAATAGCACATATGTGCTGCTACATTGCCGTTGCCGACAATGACATATCTAGGTACCTGTTGCATAAATCAAGTCCATTTTTTAATTAAACTAAAACTGTGATTATTGCCTTTTTAAAAGGTCAATATTGTTTACAAATCATAAGTACCGTTACAAAATTGTATACAGTCTTATTTTTGTAATGCAGATTTATAGCATATTGCAAAAAATCATACAATCTTTTAATAGCATTATTCTCTGTACACGATAATTTTTTCATATTTTAAGTTCCTTAGTAGTTTTATTGAATATTTTGAGACACAAGGAGAAATCATTGCTATAAAATCCAATTTTTTGAATAGCATTTACAATCATGTCTA
>NZ_VXKO01000023.1:0-38358 GCF_008711475.1 Francisella sp. SYW-2
AACCTAAGTACCTTGATGACGACGATTGTGTAAATCTATCCTACGACGGTCGCTTAGCTTATAACTAAAGCTTTTCACTTTAATTTGACTCCTTAGGTAAAATTATACTAGGGATTTAACTTACAATACTACGGCTCCGACCGTAGTATCCATTGTTAAACTATAGATTTTCTCCATGGCTTTTGGATTCTATGGTCAAGCCATAGAATGACACTATTTCTTTTTCTGTCATCCTCGTGCTTGACACGGGGATCTCTTAACTACTTAAAATCATTAGTCATACATTTTAAAACTACCTCGTCAGTCTGCGACTGCCACCCCTTCGTACCCGAAATGGAATTAGAAATAGCTTTAAATAAACAAGTCATCCTGAACTTGTTTCAGGATCTCAATGTTATTAATACTTGCTGTGAGATGCTGAAATAAATTCAGCATGACATCTCTTAATTATGAATTCTTATAATTCTCAATATACTCTAAGACAATCTCATGATGATCTTTCGTTTTAAACTTATTAAACACATGGTTTATCTTGCCATCTTTGTCGATAAAGAAGCTAATTCTATGGATGCCATCATATACTTTACCCATAAACTTCTTCTCGCCCCAGACACCAAATTGTTCAGCGACTTTGTGATCTTCATCACTTAGAAGTTGTATTGTTAGGTTATCTCTTTCTTCAAATTTCTTGAGGCGTTTTGGAGCATCTGGACTAATACCAAGAACTACAGTATCAAGCTTAGCTAATTTGTCATTAATGCTACTTAGACCTATAGATTGAGTTGTACACCCTGGAGTCATAGCTTTTGGGTAGAAGTAAATTAAGACATTTTTTTTACCTTTAAAGTCGCTTAGTAATACTTCTTCATTGTTTTGATTTTCTAGTTTAAAGTTTGGAGCTAATTGTCCTTGTTCTAGTGTTTTCATGTATATCTCCTTTATGTATTTATTTCAATCCTCTCAACCAATCCAACCAGCTATCAAAACCAGCACCAGTTTTTACAGATAGCTTAAATATTTTTACATCTGAACGAATTTTTTTAATATTAGCGATACATTCTTGGATATCAAAATCTACATAAGGCGATAGATCAATCTTATTGATAACAACCACATCAGCATAATAAAACATATCTGGATATTTAAGTGGCTTATCAGCACCCTCAGTCGTTGAGATAACAGCTACACGATGTTTTTCACCAAGATCAAACATTGCTGGACATATTAAGTTACCAACATTCTCAATCATCACAAAACCATCTTTGATTTCACCAAGATGTTCAAAAGCATGACCAACCATGTGAGCATCTAGATGGCAAGCTTTACCAGTATTTATCTGATAAGCTTTTGCACCAGCTTTACGGATTCTCTCAGCATCTAGATCTGTATGCTGATCTCCTTCAACAACCGCGATAGGGTGGCTACTACCAAGCTCTTTGATAGTTCTCTCAAGTAGAGAAGTCTTACCAGAACCAGGGCTTGAGACAAAATTTAGCGCAATATTATTATCCTTAGCTAACACTTCTCTATTTTGCTCGGCATATTGATCATTTGCCTCTAAGATTGCTTTTTCTAACTTTACAGCGTCGCCTTCATGACCATGATGATGGTGATGATGATTGCTATCTGTTCCACATCCGCAAGTTGTACACATAATTTACTCCTTAATTAAAAACTATAGATTCTACGAGCATATCTTTACCTTTGAGAATATCTTTCTCAAAACTACCACAGTTTGGGCATTGCTCATATAATCTGGTTAATTCAAATTCATGTTCACAAGCTTTGCACTTTGCTATAGCTTGTTCATGTACTATTTCTAGCTTTGCTTGCTCTAATACACTATCTTTTGCCGCGACTGGAAACCAAAACTCAAAAGATTCAACATCTACACCAGCCAAGTTGCCAATTTTGACAACTACTTTAGATACTTTTTTAGAGTTATTTTCGGCTGCTTTCTTAGCGATATTTATGACACTTTGACACAATGAAAACTCGTGCATTAGGACAAATCCAAAACTACATAACTATATATATATTATACCAAAATATAGGCTGTAAGTATCTGCTGACTTAATGAGGATTAAATTTTGTTGAATTATAAATTATACTATTTCAGTATAGTTTTGAGATCTGTTTGTATATAAATAATTAAAAATTGACAAATAAGTTTGCTGCTTTTATATATTGTTGCCAATCAAAGGTTGTTAGATCATGACCTCCAGATCTTATATGATAACTAACTATACCTATCACTGGTTTGTTAATTGCAGGCTGATTTTTAGGCAGATTTATTGCTTCTCCAAAGAGTTTATACACTGGTGATGTAGCTTTAGCAGCGAGGAATGCACCATTAGGATCAGCCCATTGATCGTCCTCTGCACTAGCAACATATAGTGGTCTAGGAGCAATTAGATCAAGTAACATATGTTGATCTACCGGCAGAGCTTGTGTGTTATTATTATATTTTTTGAAGTTTTTAGAAAACCAGTATGGGAACTCTGTATTTATTGAGTATAAAGTTTCTCCATAGTTTCGTTTTGATAAGCTTGCGCCTCCGGTACCTGAGTCATTAGATATTACCATTGCAAAATTTTGATCTAGTGCTGCTGCCCAAAGCGCTGTTTTACCAAGTCTGGAGTGTCCAAAAACAATAATTTTATTTTGATTGATTAAAGGCTCGTTTTTTAATCCATTAGAGATATTGATTAAACCCCATGCCCAAAGGCTAATTGCTGAGTAATCTTTATAGTTTTTAAGACTTTGAGACACATTATCATAAAGTTTCTGTGCATTATCCGGTGCAATGTCTCCATAATAAGCAGTAACTAGACCGTAACCATTATTAATGATATCTTCTAAGTCAAATCTACTAGATCTATATCCTCTTGATTGAGCTGTAAAATGATTATCAACCAACGCTCCTTTAGGATCTGTAGGTTTAAGACAGGTCACGGGATTTCCCCAGTTATTATTGATTAGTATATCGGGATCGCTAGTTACACTTTGGTTGCCACAGAAATTATATCCCAAAAATATTGGATAATTTTTTTTCTGTTGATTAGGAAGATATATTAGTAAATTTACTTTGGTTTTACCAATATACAAAACAGCCTGTTTTTCTATAGCTTTACCATTTAATGCTTTATCATTTTCTTAAATAACTTTATATCTAAGTTCTAAATTATCTCTTGGGATATCACCGTAAACATTTTGTTTAAATAAGTCTATTATTTGAGCTCTTCGCTCTTGCCATTGTTCTTTTGTAGTGACTTCTTTGCCATCATTCATTATTAAAGCATCAGGAAGCTTATATGTTCCAACTTTAGTTTCATCATAATTTATCTGACCAATAGCGAAACTAACTTTTGAAATAGTTAACAAAAGAGCTAGTGTTACAAAGATTCTAATCATAAAAATAAAGTCACTTTAAAAAGTTAATAACTTAAGTATTACTTGAAAAATCTAGTTTATCAATAATTTTAGTATATACGTTAAAGATGGTTGAAGTAATTATTAAGGGAGTAATCAGCAATGCAAGTGTATATGGATCATATTATCTTTTGGAGATAATAAGGTTTGCAATCATAGCTATAAGAGTGATTATCGCACCAGCTGTTAGTATATATGCCGGAGCTAAATTATTATTTGAGAATTTGATAGTACTGATTACAATCATAGGTGTCAGACCACCAAAGACAGCAAATCCTAAATTATAAGCAAAACCTATACCAGTGTAGCGAATATCTTGCTTAAATAAATCAATCAGCATCGCAGGTATATTGCCCCAACAAAGAGCTACCAAAATAGCACTAAGAACTATAGCGATGAAATAGAATTTTTGATGTGATGTGTATGTAGTATAAATTACAAAACTAAAAGCACAGGTAGCCAATATACTAACTAACAAAATCAAATTTCTACTAACTTTATCAGCAAATAAACCAACAACCACACAAAGAATAGAAATAATAATCACACCAAGACTATTAATCCATGTGAAGTTATCTAAGTGAAGATTTAGAATAGTACTAAAATATGCCGGTAATAACAAAAATAGTGTCACAAAACAAAGAGCGCCAAATGACACGATAATTGTTGAATAGATCAAGTTCCAGCGATGAGTTAGAAACATCTTTGTAATCGGTAGAGAAAACTCTTCATTCACAAAAGGGTTAAATTCTTTGATATCAATAAGCTGACGTCTAAGATAGTATGCAACAAGCCCAAATAGACCACCTAATATAAAAGGTATACGCCAACCATAGGCAAGCATATCTTGACTTGTGAAGAACTCTAATAGCAAACTTTCAACTATAAATCCTATCGCTACACCAAGTATCAAGAATCCAAAAATTACCGCAGTCATAAAGCCACGCTTCTCAGGAACAGCCTCACCAACATAGGTAATAGCACCTGGTATCTCGCCACCAACTGATATTCCTTGAGCTATTCTGCATAGTACTAACAATATAGGTGCCATAATCCCAATACTACTATAAGTAGGCAATATACCAATCAAAAATGTTGATAATGCCATAATCAAAATAGAGATTGTAAAAGTCTTTTTCCTTCCATATTTATCACCAAAATGACCAAAAATAATGCCACCAAAAGGTCTAGCAAGATAGCCAACAGCATAAGCACTGAATGCGATTAATAAAGATGTAATTGCTGACTGAATAGGGAAGAAAAGCTTAGAAATATAACTAGCAAGTAGAGCGTAGATAATAAAATCATAAAACTCAAGCATACCGCCTAAACTTGATAGTAATAGTGCTTTACGTTGATTTTTTTGTAACATATTTATTATTAGATCCTCTGTATATTAATTACTTCATTCTAGCTAAGATATTATCTTTTACTATTAACTGGTGGTGTAGAGCAGCAGCTATATGTAGTACTACTAGCACTAATAAAACTGAAGCAAAGATATAGTGATAACTAAAGATTTTGCTACCTAATTCAAAGTTTGGAGTTATGATCTCTGGAAATGGTATCACAAAGAATATCTTCCATGGGTAGCCCATTAGCATCGAGCCAACTACTCCCGAAAAAGCCATACCAAAAGCTGAAATATATAAGCCAAGATGCACTATTTTAGCTATGATTAATTGTAGTAATGGTAGTGGTGGGTTATATGGTGGTTTGATACTAAAAAACCTAGCAACAACTAAAAGAGGTATCACAAAGAAAATTACTAAACCAAAAGATTTATGCAAAGTCATAATCCATCTTGAATCAAATAAATCATAAGCATAACCGAAGCCCAAAATAAGTTGAGCTATTATCAAAAAAGCCAATAAGCTATGTAGAACCCTAACAGGTAGACTGTATTTCATAATCATAGATAAGTTAATAGAGTGTTTTTTGATTGTATAGTATTTACAAACTTTTGAGAAATATTTTAATCTGGAGTATGCCAAATCTTTCTAAATTCTTTGATGATTTGATCATGACGTAATAGAAAATCATCAGTATCGTATTTTTCATCATATTTCTGGGTTTTAACAACTCTTTTATCTTCATTAAGAATGATTTTATTGGTGATACTAAAGACTATATCTGCGATAGGTTTGATGATTTTACCAGTCAAAAATTTACGATAGTTTACTAAATATAGCTTTGTTTGATGCTCATTAATAGGCACAAAATAAACACAGATTTTAAGTTTATCAGCATTATTAAGTAACCAAAAATTAGGAAAGATGTACTTTAGCATTAAACGTTGGTTTTTTAGTGCTTCTATATATTCATCACTTATATTTAGTTTTATATCTTGAGGGATTTTGTATCCTCTGCCGATAGATCTCTTATGCACAGTAGCTAAGTGAGTATAATCAAGTTGGTTCTCGATACAGTGGCGGATATTGTTGTTCCATGTGTCAGTCAAAAGAGAGTACTTACCAACAAAATCATTATATAGGTTTTGTGCAAATTCAAAAGCGTAGCTATTATCTAGTTCTTCATCAAAAACATTTATCCAAATCATGTCAGCGACAATTTTTGTTGGATAGCTTTTTACCTGTAGTTTTGGGATAGCGCCTTGAGTTTCTGGTGTGTATATACAGTTGCCTTGTGCGTCAAATCTAAAGCCATGAAAAGGACAAGCTATAGCTCCGTCACATACTTTGCCTAAACTTAATTCTGCACCACGATGAGGACAGCGATTTTCCATAGCTATTATTTTCTCAGCATCTTTCCATAAAACAAGATTTTTACCGAGTCTCTCTAGCTTGATAGGTTTAGATTTGATTTCTTTGATATGAGCTATAGCATACCAAGCTTTGGGAATGTTATTTATCATTGAGCACAAAAATTAGTTTTTGCATGAGTAGAATTATACCTCAAGCTATTAGATAATTAATACTATTGAAATCTTTTAGATACTATAAATATGAGTGCAAACCAAAATAATCAAGAGATAGTCGGAGGGTTAACTCTCTTTGCTGCAGCTTTTGTTGCAATACTTATAAATAACTCACCATTATCTATCTACTATGGAATGCTTGAGACAATCAATGTCAAACTAGGAATTGAAAATCTCGTTATCGACAAAAACTTGATGCATTGGATTAATGATGGTTTGATGGCCATATATTTTTTATATATTGGTTTAGAAATCAAAAGAGAGATAATCTCTGGGGCATTATCAAAGCCTTCTAATATTATAATACCGGCTATAGCAGCTCTTGCAGGATTAGCAGTTCCAAGCTTGATATATTTATCAATTAACTATGATGCTAATATCACAGGTTGGGCAATACCTTCTGCAACAGATATAGCATTTACTCTAGGTATATTAGCCCTACTTGGTTCAAGAATCCCAGCAAAGCTAAAGCTATTGGTTATTACAATCGCTATTTTTGATGATATAGCTGCAATAGTAATTATTGCGATATTTTATACCAAGTCACTATCGTTACTTTCGCTATCTTTAGGGACTCTTTTTATATTGGCGATGATTATTTGTAATAGAGTATTTAAAGTTAATAGAAGTTCTGTATATGTGGTTCTTGGTTTTTTTGCTTGGTTTTGTACGATTAAGTCTGGAGTTCATGCAACTTTGGCAGGTTTTACAACAGCGCTGTGTATTCCTTTTATAGAGAATGACAAAGATTCTCCAGCTAATTTTATGGAAGAGTCTCTTCATCCTTGGGTTATCTATTTTATACTACCTATATTTGCATTTGCTAATGCTGGTATCAATTTCTCAGGGATGAGTGTTTCTATAATATTTGAGCCAATTACATTAGGTATTATATTGGGATTATTTGTCGGTAAGCAGTTAGGTATTTTCTCCATATTAGCTATTTCAAAGAAGCTGAAACTATTTAAGCTAGGAGAGTCTTTTTCGAGTTCTCAGATATATGGTATAAGCCTTTTATGCGGCATAGGTTTTACCATGAGTTTATTTATTGGAACTCTCGCTTTTGATGATAATCATACTCTTAATGCGATCAAAGTAGGTGTGATATTAGGTTCTTTACTCTCAGGAGTTTGTGGTTATATAGTTCTAAGGTTTATAGCTAGAAAACCTCACTAATATAACTGTATAAGTATTTTTAATATATAATGAAATTATGATGATTCAACTCTAGTTGATTAAATGTTTGAAAGAAACTCACAACAAAATCAATCTACAAAATTCTGCTTAATGAGTTGGAACTCATACAAAATTGACTATAAAGATACAGAAGCATTCAAAGCTTATATCAGACATACATACTTTAATCACAATATTGATATCTTTTGTCTACAAGAAGCAGTACATCAGCATGATACTAAGTTTCCTATCGACAAATTTGATATAAACTTCGCATCTAATATTGTATTACGTTCACATAATTATGGGGTAGCTACAGTTAGTCATTTCCCAGTGATAAAAAATGTCAAAATACTTACAACTCATCGAGAGTCTGTAATAAATACTCACAAAGCTTCTTTGATTACACATTTAAATATAGCGGGCACAAAAGTTGTTGTTGTGAATATCCATGCAATCAATTTCAAAAGTAATAAAGTTTATGAATATGAGTTTGAGAAAATAAAAGAATATATCTCTCCAGAGAAATATAAGCATCCTATTATAATTGCAGGGGATTTTAATACTTGGAATAGAAGACGAGTTAAATTAATCAAAGATTTCTGTAGAGAGTTTAGCTTTAAAGTGGCTTTTATAGATGAGCCTCAATTAGTCAAATCTTTTCAGAGCAATCATTTAGATTTTGTATTATACAGAGCTCTAAACCTTGAAAAAGCATCTGTTTTAGATTGCAAAAAAATATCAGATCATAATCCAATTATTGCGGAGTTTTGTATCAAATAAATATTTGATTAACCACCATAAGACTTAGTTTTATCGTTGATGATGTCATAGCAAAGATCAGTCAACTCAGCGACAGAGTAATCTTTTGGATCAATAGGTTTTCCAAAAGACATTCTAGCGATACCAGGCTTCACAAAGTCACCTTTTTTACGTCCAAAATATACTCCAAAGTTATGAGCCACAGGGATTATAGGAATATTTGATACTTTAGCTAGTTTCATTGCAGAGCGATGAAATTTTGGATATTCACCAACAGGTACTCTTGTACCCTCTGGGAAGATTATAATGCTTAAATTTTTATTTTCTATTCTATCTTTGCCATCCTCTAAAACTTTTTTGATTGCAGAAAGACCTTTTGATCTATCTACACCAATAGCTTCAGCAAATATGTTTGTCTTACCAAAAATTGGTTTTTCTAGTAACTCTTGCTTCATCACAAAGCAACAATCATGAACAAGACCATAAAATACAAAAGTCTCTAACATTGACTGGTGTTTAGAAACATAAATACAGGGATAGTCTGGAATATTTTCTTTACCTTCAATTTTTACATATATTTGTAGTATGACTAGAGTTCCTAAGCGATATAGACAAGACCATATCCAGCAAACAAATAATCTAACTTTTAATGATGCTCCTAATACGCCAACAGTATTCATAAGTAAACAAGAAAATAATAATACTATATACCCGTAAACCTTGAAAACCTGCATTCTTGCTAATAATAGTAGATGAATAATTTTTTTCATCTGATGGACCTCTTCTTAACCTTTAAACTCTTTTGTTTTTTCTGTTATTACCTTATGGCAGTGAGTAGTCAGAGTCTTTGAGTCAAAATCTCTAGGATCAATGCGTTTACCAAAATCCATTCTAGCAATACCTGGCTTAATAACTTGCCCCCATTTCTTAGGGAAAAATCTCCCAAAGTTGTGAGCTACAGGAATAATATAGGTGTTAGCATCAGCTGCTAGCTTCATTGCAGAGCGCTGAAACTCTGGATACTCTCCAACTTCAACTCTTGTACCCTCTGGAAAAATTACAACATTTATGCCATCAGCTAAGCTTTGTTTACCGTCAGTGACTACTTTTTTTAGTGACTCTCTAGGCTTATCTCTATCTATAGCGATACTGCCTAAGTTTTTCATTGCTGTACCAAAGATTGGAGCATCAAAAAGCTCTTTTTTCATGATAAAGTGACACTTACCAATCAAGCCATAAAACATAAATGTTTCTAGCATTGATTGATGCTTAGACACGTATATGCAAGGATAATCTTTGTCGATATTTATACGACCTGTTACACGGATGTATACTTGTAAAAAAACAAGCATACCTATCCAATAAAGATAAGTCCAAACTTTACAAACCGCCATTCTCCAAGAAATGGGAAGGTTAAAAAAAGTAAATATATTTATAAGTATGCTACTACCACCAATAACAGCAAACGAATAGAGTTGGAACGCAGTCATCCTGGCCCACATCAGTATATTCCAAATCTTTTTTAAAAAAGATTTCATCAAAAACTCTCCATAAATTTTAGTAGGTTTATTTAACTATCAGTTTGTACTAAAGCTTAAAATCATTGGTATCATTATACACTTTTTATAAATAGCTGCCGACAAAAAAATAAGCTTATGAAGAAAATAAGATAAGATTCTTAGATAAAAATGAAAGATTATTTTTCTAAATATTTTAACTTATCTGGAACAGATGCCCAGTTGTCAGCGTCCTCACAAGGGTCGCATTTCTCTACGATATTTGGCCAAATACCAGCAAGCTCTCTGTTTAGATCAAGCATCTGCTCTTGGCTCTCCGTAAGATCATCGCTAGATTTGATAGCATCAACAGGACACTCAGGCTCACATAGAGCACAGTCGATACACTCATCTGGGTTTATTACCAACATATTAGGACCTTCATAGAAACAGTCAACAGGACATACTTCTACACAGTCACCATATTTACATTTGATACAATTTTCAGTAACTACAAATGGCATTTTATTAAATCCTTTCGTTATTTTACTTTTGTTAAAAGAAACCCACAAATTATAGCATAGATATGAAAAAGGTAAATATTAATCTATTTTGGCAGATTATCTCTCCCAGAGTTAACGTTTTGTATACTGCTAAAGCATAAAATAAAAGAGCTAAAGTTAGAAATATTCATTAACAAGTGATAGTATTAGCATAATATTTATAATAATGTTTTGGTTAAAAATGAAAGCTGAACTTGACCCAAGAAAATTAATCGCTGCGACAACGATATCTGTAGCGGTTTTATTTTTTGTAACATATCTTGTATCTATTGCTGATGGTAATAACACCTTATGTAATCCATTTATTTCTGGCTGTTCTGATATTACTCATGCTGGGTTTACATCGTATGAGAAGTATATGCTTAAGGCTATACTAATACCGACTGCTACGCTTATGGCAGTGATTTTCTTTTTTATCACACAGTTACTTGTTCAAATAAGTGATAATAAAAAATCAATAATTAAGCAAGGTAAGATTATGCTTTTCTTAGCATCTGTTGGTTGTATTGGCTTAATCATTGGGACTTCAGTAATTGATGGTCAGCAGACTCTCATGAAAGTTCACCTAAAGGGCGTTGCTGTGTTCTTTGTGCTAATGAGTGTTTGTCAGGTTTGGTATACAATTATCGAATATAAATATTCAGATCGACTTAATAAAGTACCACTTATTTTGCGTAGATTTGCCATTTTTATAACGGCAGCTTTTTCGATATGGTCAGTATTTATGGATCAGACAACAGTTAATCATAATATTGTTGAATGGTGGGGTGTTTATGCTCTTATTTTCTGGTTCTGGACATTTTCTATTACTAAAATTAAGTAGCCCTTTTACAGCACAATTGTCTTTTTATTTGTGATTCTCTAAACTTATTACTATCGTATCAAACTAGTTGGCATCTTTTATGTCTATAGCATCGTTGTTTAGTAACTCTAACCTTAATCAATATATAAATGAGAATTCAGTAAAACTAGATAAAACTGCACAGGATCTCTTTGATAAAGCAGCAAATGATGAGTTAAGTCATATGCTTAGCTCACCTAATCAGCTACAGCTTATTAGTCTTTTTATCAAAATGATTCGTGCGAAAAATGTTTTAGAAATCGGTGTTTTTAGAGGTTTTTCAACATTGATTATGGCTCAAGCATTATCCTCTGAAGGTAAACTAGAAGCCTGTGATATTAGTTATGAATATATCAAGCCATACAAACACTTTTGGCAAGAAGCAAACGTTGAGCATAAAATTAATCTTAATATTGCACCAGCTTTAGAAACTTTAGAAAGGTTTGAAAAGCAAGCTAAGAAGTTTGACTTTGTATATATAGATGCGGATAAGCCAAATTATATTAACTACTATGAAAAAGCTTTAAATTTGATAAATTCAGGTGGAGTTATCGCAATAGATAATGTGCTTTGGTCGGGTAGGGTTGCAGATGATTGTAATAATGAGCAAAACACCTTGATTATAAGAGAGTTAAATAAATTAATTTATAATGATAGCAGAGTGGAAGCTTGTATTATTCCTATAGGAGATGGTATCAACCTAGTTAGGAAGCTTTGATTTTTATGCTAGATAAATTTTGCTTAGGGCTTTTTTAGAAGCATCTAAAGCTTGTTGTGTTGATTGACCCTTAGCTAAAACTACTCCCATGCGACGCTTACCATGAATTTCTTTTTTGCCAAAAATTCTAATATCTATACTTGAGTCAGCTAGAGCTTCATCAATCCCTAATATACTTGGATCTGTAGATTCTCCTTCAAGTAATATAGCAGCAGATGATGAGGGTTGAAGAGTTTGTATTTGTGGTATTGGTAACCCTAATATTGCACGCAGATGTAATTCAAACTCATTAATGTTTTGTGATATGAGTGTTACCATGCCTGTATCGTGAGGACGAGGAGAGACTTCATTAAAAAATACTTCATCACCCTTTATAAATAACTCAACACCAAAAACTCCATATCCTCCTAGCGCATCTGTGATCTCTTTGGCTATCTTTTGAGATTTCGCTAGAGCTATATTCGACATTGCATGAGGTTGCCAAGAGAATCTATAGTCACCATCTTTCTGGATATGTCCGATAGGATCACAAAATGAAGTACCATCTTTATGTCTAACAGTTAGAAGTGTAATCTCATAATCAAAATCTATAAATTGCTCTACAATTACACCTTTAGCATGACCTCGAGAGCCACTTTGGGCATAATCCCATGCTTTTTGAACTTCGTTATGTTCCTTGACCATAGATTGTCCTTTACCTGATGAGCTCATTACTGGCTTAATTACAAATGGTAGTCCTATAGTCTCAACAGCATCAAGATATTCTTTTTCACTATTTGCAAAAGCAAATTTAGATGTCGCTAGACCAAGTTCATTAGCTGCTAGAGATCTTATACCTTGACGATCCATAGTGAGCTTTGTAGCTTTGGCACATGGGACAATATTGAAGTTATGAGCCTCCAATTTTACTAATATATCAGTATTTATAGCTTCAATTTCAGGAACTATATATGTTGGTTTTTTTGCTAATATTAGTTGTTCAAGAGCATCAGCATTCAGCATATCTATAACGAAACTCTCATGTGCTACTTGCATAGCAGGGGCATTTTCATAACGATCTACTGCTATGGTATGTATACCTAGTCTCTGAGCTGCTATGATAAATTCTTTACCAAGCTCACCTGAGCCAAGTAGCATGATTTTAATCTTTGGTGTTTTGCTATACATAATCAGTTATTCTTATAAAAATAATATTTAAATAATACTATATATCTAGAATTATATAAAAAATTATAACGATGAAGTTAATTTTAAGGACTTAATTATTACTATACTGTTTGTATATCTTTATACCGTTTTTAATTTGCTCATCAGTTGTAGGGATATTTAGCTCTTCACCGGCAAAGATAGTATCGTTAATAATATCCGGATCATCTTTTAGATTTAACCCTTTGATTGAGAGAATTAAATCATAATTACTATAATCATCGTTATTATCAATTTTATCTAAAACCATCTGTGCAATTTTATATAATGAGTCACCAGATTTTATTATATATGTTTTATTATTTACCTGTGCTTGAGGAGATAGATTCTTAGACTCTATATTATTACTTTGATCTTGGTTTTTTTGCTCTAAAATTGTTGACGGCTGACTCTCTAGTACTGTTTTATTATGCTCATTATCTTGCTTCTCTGACTTTGTTGTAATATCAGGAGATTTTTCTATTTGAGGCTTTATAATCTCGGAGCTACTATCTGATTCTCTTATGTTATTATCAATTGCTTGCTTTGAAACTGTATTTTTTTGAGTTATTGGAAGCTTATCAGTTGCTCTACTGTAGAGCAGTGGCTGACTTTTTTGAATAAAGCTTTCATAGTTTGTTGTTGCTAATGTATTTAGACTTTTATCGTTTGATTGGGTGTTTGGTGAGTGGGAATTAGCTATTTTTTTCTCAATAATGTTAGATGATAAGTATATTATTAGTAAAGATATGCTAATAATAGCTATACGATTAAAGTAGTCAAAAAGCTTCATTTTCCCATACTTGGCTTTCTTGTAGTACAGTATATCTATACTGTTTAATATATAAGTTATATGGTTTTTTGGGATGTTAAGATACTCACAGTATCGCTTTATTCTATCTTTTAATATGGTTGAGGGCTGTTGAGTGATTTTATAACTATCTCCTTGTTCTATAATTATTATAGTTTCTTCAGGTATGTTAATCGCATCAGCAACAGTCGTTATACTTAAGCCTTTGTACTCTCTATATGATCTAATAATTTCTTGGAAGTTGCTCATGTTTTGATGATTAAGCTTAAGTTTCTTAAATTATATATTAGGTATTTGTTAGAGTAAACTATAGCTATTTTATCGTTTTAATAACAGATTTTTATTTCACTAGTGATTTGCTTACAAATTATATTTAAAAATATATCGAATATCGCAAATATTAACAACTAAGTAATTTAAAAATGTCGAAGTTGCTAACTAATAAAAGCTAAGAGATAAGTACAGTTTTGTTTTTTTAGAAAAGACTACTTCTTTGCTAGAGGATAGAACTCAGTAATCTGTTTACCAAAGTCTAGAGGGTCAACTGTTGAAGGGTTCTGTCCTAAAGACCAAACCATAAATCCAGAGAAGTTATCATAACTATTAAGAGCAGAACCTTCGCTATCTCCTGTAGTATATGCTGCCTTTAACTCTTCTGGTGTAGCGTAGCTATGTTCACTAGGAGCAAAGTCATCACCTATAACTATTTTTGTTTTTGTATTGTTAGCAGTCTTCAGTGAGTCTGATGCTATTTTCATTGATAGCGTTGGTGCTTCATTTGTCCAGTCTGGGGCTTTATTATTGTAGTTTTGAATTAGAAGAGCATCAAAACAGACATTACCACCGCAAGCATCAGTAGGAAGCATATCTTTGAAAATATTGTAAGCGCCACCTGTTGCTGTCCAGTATATGTTTGCAGGAACTCCTGTATCTATATATGTTTGAGGAGCTGCTGTGATGTAGAAGCCTCTTGGGAATTTGTCTTTCATTTTATCACTTTCTGCATACTCACGCATTTTTGATATTACATCTTTGATTTGATTTTGCCATGTAGCAGTACCTTTTATAGAAGACCCTTCAAGATCAAAATCAAAACCATCCATGTTGTTTTCTGCAAGGTAGTTTACAATATTCTCTGCTAATACCGTATTATCGTTAGATAGTGTTGGATTCCATGTGTTTGTTAGTCCACCCGTAGATGCTATAAATAGAGCACCTTTAGCATGAACTTTTGCTATCGCTTGACTGAGATACTCAGGGTTCACAGGATCATAGAATCCTTGCACATCAGTCCCAGAGACTTTCAAAAACCCAGGGATTATTACATTGTAGTAATCGGCAAAATCACTTAATTTTTCTACCAATTCTGGACTTTGACCCCAAGTCCAAGTACCCCAGTATCCAACCATAGATTTCTCTGGCCAAGCACCTGCAGCTTCGTAATTAATTGTGTCATTACCTTTAATTTGACCATCTACGATAGTTATACTATTTGCTTGATAAGTAGTACCTCCTGATTTAAATGTGCTAGGTTTAATAATAAACTCTCCTCTTGATGGGATGCTTGTTGTATTTGAACCATTGTCTAAGTTTATAGAGTCACCATATACATCTCCAGTAGAAGATATTCTCTGTGCATTCACTGTCTTAGTTGGTGTAGCATCTTCAGGGAACTTGACATTGAAGCTAACATTAGCAGGTTTAACATCTTCTGCTTCAAATGCTATATTTAAATTTATATTTTTACTTTCTTCATTAACTTCAATAGGGTTAGGTGTAATAGTTTTAGCAACGTAGTTCGTTGAGCCATCAGAGCTTAAGACATTACTAACTGAAACATTATGAGAACCCTTCGCTACTGTTATAGGAGTTGGGTCGTTAGGATTTACAGTATATGTTTGAGAATCAATTTTAATCTCGATTTTATCTATAGTTTGAGGTAGACCTGTTGTTTTGACATTTACTTGAGTTTGAATTATGTCTCCACATAATGTCCAAAAATCAGGAGCTTCTTTGGGTGACTGATCAGTCCACCATTTCATATTTTCATAAATACTTCCTTCAAATCTAACGAAAGCTTTGGCAGAGTAGCCTGATGCTGCAGGAGTATATTCTTGTACATTACTTGGTATAGCATCACATTTACCTGGAGATGGAGGTGTTGCTTTCTTGTATTTTAATGGCACATTAGTGGAGTCTTTAGTCATATCAAAGAAGTCAGGAGAAATTGAGCCACTGGTTACACTAATTATGTAATGGGTAGGCTGACTATCAGAGTATGGTAAAGTCACCTGATTATTTACAACTGTATAAGATGTATTGTTTGCTGAGAATTCAATTTTTGCATCACTAGGTAAACTATCTCCTGATATTTTAACGGAAACCGTTTTCTCTGCAGTTGGTTCTGGAGATGGACCAGGATCTTTGCATCCTTCTGTCCAAGCTTCTTGCCAAGCAGTACCTTTGCCTGGCTCATAAGCCCAAGCAGCTGAAGAAGAGCACCATCCAGGGATATTACATACATAGCAAGATTCTGCATTATTAACTTCTTGACCTTTAGAGTAGCTGGTCCCAGCTTTATAGTCTACAGCTGAAGCATAACCTGTAGCTCCATATGTTGCCAACAATGAACTGAGTAAGAGTTTTTTATATTTTAGATTCATATAATTTCTCCAAATATGGTCTTTTAAATTTTATATAAAAATAGGTTACTATTATATAATTTAACCAAAGAATAATAAATTGGTAAAAATTGATAAGTATTTATCAATTTTTATCAACTAAAAAGAGAAAATTAAAGGAATATACAGTAGAATTTATTTAGAAAAAGTAATATTGTTGTCAGCGTCGGTATCAATAACTATTTTATCTTCAGCTTTAAATTCTCCATCGAGTAACTTAAGAGCAAGAGGATTTTCTAAGTTATTTTGTATAGCTCGTTTTAATGGTCTAGCACCAAATACAGGATCAAAACCAGCATCTGCTAACTTATCCATAGCTTTTGGTGACACCTCTAGAGCAATCTCTAAATCAGTTAAGCGTTTTTCTAAACGCTTGATTTGTATCTTAGCGATTTCAGTTATCATCTCTTTGTTCAGTGGTTCAAATACAATAGTATCATCAACTCTATTTACAAATTCTGGTCTGAAGTGGCTAAGTACCATTTCCATTACAGCGTCTTTGACTGTGTCATAGTCTTGACCTTGCATTTCTTGGATTCTATGCGAACCAAGGTTAGATGTCATAACTATTACAGTATTTTTGAAGTCTACTGTTCTACCTTGACCATCAGTTAGTCGCCCATCATCTAATACTTGTAGCAAGATGTTAAATACATCTGCGTGAGCTTTTTCAACCTCATCTAATAAGATTACAGAATAAGGCTTTCTTCTAACATGCTCAGTTAGGTAACCACCTTGCTCATAACCTACATATCCTGGAGGAGCACCGATTAGTCTAGCTACAGAATGTTTCTCCATAAACTCAGACATATCTACTCTAAGCATTGCATCTTCATCATCAAATAAGAATTCTGCTAATGCTTTTGTAAGCTCAGTTTTACCTACACCCGTTGGACCTAAGAACATAAATGAACCTATTGGTCTGTTTGGATCTGATAATCCAGAACGAGATCTTCTTACAGCATTAGATACTGCTTTTATCGCTTGATCTTGTCCAATTACTCTTTTATGTAGGAAGCTTTCCATGTTTAGAAGCTTATCTTTTTCTCCTTCCATCATCTTAGATACAGGTATACCCGTAGCTTTAGAAACTACATCGGCAATTTCATTTTCTGTAACAGATGTTCTAACAAGCTTATTCTCAGAAGGTTCTGCCTCAGTTTCTTCTATTTGTTTTATTTGAGTTTCAAGTTCAGGTATTACACCATATTGTAGTTCTGACATCTTTGTCAGATCACCAGCTCTTTGGTATTTTTCTAGTTCAAACTTAGCTTTTTCAAGTTTTTCTTTAAGCTTACTAGCTCCTTGCATCTTAAGCTTCTCTGCTTTCCATAGTTCTTCAAAGCCTTGATACTCAGACTCTAAGCCTTTGATTTCAGCCTCTAGTATTTCTAAACGCTTCTTGGTGGCGTCATCTTTTTCTTTTTTTAACTGCTCACGTTGCATTTTTAGCTGAATAATTCTACGGTACAAGCTCTCCATTTTTTCAGGTTTAGAGTCTATTTCCATACGAATTTGGCTAGCTGCTTCATCCACTAAATCAATAGCTTTATCAGGCAGTTGTCTATCTGTGATATATCTATGTGATAATGTAGCAGCACTCACAATAGCAGAATCTGTAATGTTTACACCATGGTGCAACTCATATCTTTCTTTCAGACCTCTAAGTATAGCAATAGTATCTTCAACAGTTGGCTCATCAACAAGCACTTTTTGGAATCTTCTTTCAAGCGCAGGATCTTTTTCAACATACTCACGATATTCATCTAAAGTCGTTGCACCAACACATTTTAGCTCACCTCTAGCCAAAGCAGGTTTTAGCATGTTGCCAGCATCCATCGAGCCTTCTGCTTTACCAGCACCAACCATAGTATGTAACTCATCTATAAATAGAATCACATTACCTTCTTGTTTTGATAATTCTTTTAAAACAGATTTTAATCTCTCTTCAAAATCTCCTCTAAATTTAGCACCAGCTAATAATGCACCCATATCTAGAGATAGAACTTTTTTACCTTTTACGCCTTCTGGGACTTCATTATTAATTATTCGTTGAGCTAAACCTTCTACAATAGCAGTTTTACCAACACCAGGCTCACCTATAAGCACAGGGTTGTTCTTAGTTCTTCTTTGTAATACTTGTATAGTCCTACGTATTTCACTATCTCTACCGATAATTGGATCGATTTTACCTTTTTTAGCTAGATCTGTTAGATCTACTGTGTATTTGTCTAATGCACCTTTCATATCTTCTTGATTTTGACTACTCACTTTTTCCCCTCCACGATAATCATTGACTGCTTTTGTAAGTTTTTCTTTTGTAATGCCAAACTTACTGTACAGACCAGTTAAACTTTTGTCTTCTATAGAAGCTAATAGGAAAATCTCACTTGAGATAAATTCATCACCATTCTTATTAGCTAAATCTTGCATTTTATGTAGTGTGGCTATCAGATCTCTAGATGGCGTGATTTGAGGATTACCTTCTCCAGATAATACAGCAACGCCATCAACCATATCATTGACAGCTTTTACAAACTTCTGTGTATCAACACCACAAACGCTTAATATAGCTATAGCAACGCTATCATTTTGCTCCAAAAGAGCTTTCAGCATGTGTGCTGATGTAAACTCTGTAGCTTTTTGCTGAAAAGCATAAGATTGAGCTTCTGCCAATGCTTCCTGTAGTTTTATTGTAAATTTATTTATATCCATTATTTCCCCCTAAGAAATAGTATCTGTTATATATTTAAGGATACTTTGCTGTTTTTCAAGTAATAAATTATGCTTATTGGAAAAAATATATATATAAGTTTTAGTGTTGTTTTGATGAAGCTCTCCATATGGCTTTACAAGCTTTGTTTAGGTACTATTATTCACACCTGTTATAGAGTTTTATATAAAATATGAATAAAAAAGCTTTCTTTACTTTGATTATTTGCTATTTTTTTTGCAGTGGAGCTTTTGCACAAGAACTAAAGAATATAGTTATCTTTGGTGATAGTTTGAGTGACTCTGGATATGCAAATAATTTTCACAATATAGATAGTGGCTGGCCACTAATTCCTGGCGACTTGAAAGAGGTTAAGCAACCAACCTTCACAAGTCCAGATAAAGGTAACACTGTTTGGATACAGTTTTTGTCTCGAGATAATCAGATTTCATCTACACCAAATAATATTTATACACCAAGTGAAAACATCAACAGATCAGTGAAACCTGTTTTAGATGGCAACAACTATGCTGCTGGAGGAGCTACGACAGTTTGTAAAGGGCTTGGTAATAAGGGTGACTATACTCCACCTCCACTAGGACCTTTGAGAGAGGGTGAAAACTGTCCAGTTGGACAAGAGGATATTCAAAAGCATAACCAAATTGATAGTTATCTAAAGCAACATCAGAACAAGGCAGATCCTGATAGTATTTATATTATTTGGGGAGGAGCTAATAATCTTTTTATTCAATTAGGATATTTCGCAGATAATCGCTCAATATTGTCAAAGATATACTATCTTATGAAATATAAAGTCACAGGTGAAGTATTGCCTGACCATGAGATACTAAAAGTAGAAAGCGCTGCTGAAGATATAGCAAGTGATGTAAGATATTTGATTAAGCATGGAGCAGAACCTAGAAATATATTTGTAGTTAACTTGCCTGATTTAGGTATAACTCCAGCCGTAACAGAAAATGGAATAGATGCTAAGAGTTTTAAAGTGGAGTTATTCAACTCACTATCTAGAGCATTTAATGAGAAGCTTGCAAGCAATATCCTGCCAGATTCTGTAAGTATCATTGATGCTCAAAAGTTTTTCAATACTATTGTTAAAGATAGAAAAATAAAAGTAAATGGTGTGGAGTATAACTTCTCTGATGTAACACACTCTGCGTGTGACTTTGATGGTCCAAATGCTCTTACTTGTATTCCAAAAGATTATGTCAGTGGTAGATATGATAAATATCTTTTTGCCGGACAGGTGCACCCAACTAGCTATACTCATAAAGTTTTGTCTAAGTATATTTATAGTTTCATAACTAAATAGACAAGTTTCTATCTATAGCTATGAAATAATCCTTGTAGCTTGATATCAAGAGTTCTAAAATACAATCTCAAATATTCTATTAAGTTATAAAATGAGTATGTTACAAAATACTTTTACTGGCTGGAGCAAAAGAGAGGTTAGCTGGCTAGTTAGCTGTATAGTATTAACTGTTGTTGCGGCATCTATCAGTGGGAGTAGCGCATTTATACTAGTATTTTCTGTTATCAGCATTACAAACCTGATATTGGCAGCTAAAGGGAAGGTTTTTAACTATGTTTTAGGGCTTATAGCAGCAATTATGTACGCTGTAATCTCGTATCAAAACCAAGTTTATGGTCAATTACTTCTTGCGGTACTTTTTTTGTGTCCAATACAGTTTTATGGTTGGTATAACTGGACTAGACCTAAAAACACAACTAAAGAAAAACATATAAAAATCAAAAAATTAACGAGATTACAGTTTATAAGTATTTTGGTTTTTATAGCTGTGGTATCTACTATATATGGGTACTTTGTTTTACATCTATATTTTGGTCAAAATGTGGGGTTGGTCGCAGATGCTATTGTTGAAGTTACTTCAATTATAGCTTTTATACTTACAGTATTGTTATTTAAAGAGTTTTGGATATTGTGGTTGGCTGTAGATGTTTTGACAATTTCAATTTGGGTTGATGGGATTTTGGATTCAGCAATTACTATTGCAATTATTCCTGTTATTATTACCAAAATTGTAGCATTAATAAATGCTATATATGGTTATGTAATTTGGAGGAAGAATTATAATTTACAGAAGCAAGCTGATCTTTAATTATCTTTAGTTGCGGCTTTCATTTCTTTAACGAAACATTCAAGCTCGCTAAGCATTTTTTCTTTATTTGAGAGATTGGTTTGAATTATTTTTACTGTTGCAGAACCTGAGATTGCACCAGTAGCACCTGCTTTGATAGCTTGTTGTACTTGCTCAGGTTTAGAAATACCAAAGCCTAAGATTGGCTTGGGTGCATTATATTCTCTAAGTTTAGCTAATACATCTTCTACAGGCATATTTGCTGCAGTTTCTGCACCTGTTACGCCAACTCTCGATAGTAAATACGTATAACCACTTCCAAGTTCAGAAATTTGTTTAAGAGTAGTCTCACTAGCATCAGGTGGAGCAATAAATATCTGAGAGATACCTACTTTTTTAGCAATATCACGAAACTCTTTAGATTCATGGGCTGGCACATCAGCTATAAGTATAGAATCAACCCCAGCAGCTAAACATTTTTGATAGAAACTCTCTATACCGTTTGCATAGACTAAATTAGCATAAAGCAATAAGCCAATGGGGATATGAGAGTGTTTTACTCTTATTTTTGTGAGTATATCAAAACAATCTCTAGGAGTTACGCCACTCTCTAGAGCACGAATATTTGCTTCTTGAATTGTTGGTCCATCTGCTAATGGATCTGAAAAAGGTATGCCTAGTTCAAGAGCATCAGCACCTGAGCTAACTAGAGTGTCAATAATCTCAAGAGATAATTCTTTATTAGGGTCACCAAGTGTTACAAAAGGTATAAAAGCACCTTCATTTTTTTTCTCTAAACTTGCAAAAAGGGTTGTATATCTATCCATTACTAAATCTCTCCCTTTTCCTTTAAAATGTCATGTACTGTAAAAATATCTTTATCACCACGCCCAGATAAATTAACAACCAAAAGCTGCTCTTTTTCGGGATTGTTGTAAGCAAGCTCAAGAGCATATGCTAAGGCATGAGATGATTCTAGAGCGGGGATAATTCCTTCTTTTTTGCATAACAATTTAAAAGAATCTAACGCCTCATCATCAGTAACTGAAGCATACTCAGCACGTCCTATTGCTAGTAAATGAGCATGTTGTGGGCCTACAGATGGAAAATCTAGTCCGGCTGATACAGAGTATGATTCTTCAATCTGACCATCAGTATTTTGCATCAATGGTGCTTTCATGCCAAAAAATATACCAGTTTTACCGTGCTTGAGAGGCGCTCCATGTTCACCAGTTTCAATACCTTTACCAGCAGGTTCTACACCTATCAGTTTTACACTGGTTTCATCAATAAAATCAGCAAACATTCCAATAGCATTTGAACCACCACCAACACAGGCAATCACAGCATCAGGTAATCTACCTTCCTTGGCAAGGATCTGTTGCTTGGTTTCTTCACCAATCATTCTTTGAAACTCTCTAACAATTGTCGGAAAAGGGTGAGGTCCTGCAGCAGTACCTAATAAATAGTGAGCTTTATTATAGTTTGCAGACCAATCTCTTAGTGCTTCGTTACAAGCATCTTTAAGTGTTGCTGAACCGCTATGTACTGGTATGACTTCAGCACCCATTAACTTCATTCTAAAGACATTAGGACTTTGGCGTTCCACATCTTTAGCACCCATATATACTCTGCATTTTAGATCAAGTAGTGCACAAGCCAAAGCAGTAGCAACACCATGTTGCCCAGCACCTGTTTCTGCAATTATCTCATTTTTACCCATTCTCTTGGCAAGTAGAGCCTGACCAAGTACTTGGTTAGTTTTGTGAGCACCACCGTGTAGTAGATCTTCACGCTTTAAATATAGTTTGGTTTTTGTGTTTTTGACTATATTTCTAGTTTTTGTCAGAGCTGTGGGCCTGCCCGCATACTCTTTTAAAAGCTCTCTAAACTCCTGTTTGAAAACCTCATCAGCTTGTGCTTTTATAAATTCTTGCTCTAGTTGATCAAGAGCGGGTACAAGTATTTGTGGTACAAATTGACCTCCATACTCACCAAAATAAGCATTTAGTTTTGACATTTAAATACTATGATTGAATTTTAATGCTTTATATTATCGCTAATATTTCTTACAAAGGCTAGCATTGTGACTTCAAAAACTTAATCAGTTCTTTTCATAACAAAATTGTATGTATAATAGTTTTACTTAATGGTAAATATTGCCTAAATATGAAAATTAATAAGTTACTAGTGTCTGGTGGGACTCATGGAAATGAATATACTGGAATATATATAGTCAAGCGTATGGAGAAATACCCCCCTAAAACCAAGTCTTTAGATGTTATACCATTATTGGCAAATCCAGAAGCTTTTGAGATAAGTAAGAGATATAAAGATCAAGATCTAAACCGTTGTTTTTCAGAGGAAGACTTAAAAAAGATCTCGTTGAATAGTTATGAGATGCAAAGAGCTCGAGAAATTAATCAAATGTATGGCTCAGAATCTAATTTTCCAGTTGATTTTTTAGTCGATCTGCATACAACAACTTCAAATCTTGGCAAAACTATTATTACTGACGGTAAAAGTCAGTTTGTTAATAACTTATGCTCTTATTTAGTTGAGCAAATAGATGATCTTAGAGTAATTAAACACGGGAGTATTACAAGTGTGGCAATGAATAATATCGCTCCTATGTCTTTAACTATAGAAATAGGCTCTGTTAATACGAGTATTTATGATCCCAATGCAATTGAGGTAACTACAGAGATTGTTAATGGAATAATAAAGTTTATTGAATTATCAAATAATGGTAATGCTCCTGAAGTCAAGCAGTGTAAGGCGTACGAGCCATTTAAGACTATTCAATACCCGCGAGATAGTGAGGGTAATATCAACGCAGTAATTCATAAAGCTCTTCATGGTAAAGATTTTCAGATTATTAGTAGTGGTAGCCCTATTTTTGAGTTAATAGATGGAGGAGATAGATTGCTAGATATTGAAGGAGAATGGTACCCTATATTTATAAATGAGTCTGCGTACTATGAGAAAGATATTGCTTTTTACCTTGCCAAAGAAGTAGATTTGTATAATGATAGTTAAGATGTGTTAGAGCTTATAAATATTGGAGAATTTTTTCTCTAAATAACTAATATAGTATTTAGCGTTTAGATATTCTCCACACATATCATGGATAATTTCATCAGCAGGTTTTAGACTACCAAATCGGTGTATGTGCTTACTTAAGAAGTTTAATATAAGCTCTAGCTTATTTTCTCTAATTGCACTATTTACATCAAAATCTTTATTCATATAGTAAAAAATCTGTGAAGCATACGCACTGCCAAGAGCATAAGTTGGGAAATAGCCAAACAATCCAGCAGACCAGTGAACATCCTGTAATATCCCATCAGAGAAATTATTTGGAGTGATACCTAGGTACTTTTGGTATTTATCATTCCATAGCTTTGGCAACTCGCTAACATCGAGATTTTTTTCAAAGATTTCTTTTTCTATTTCAAAGCGCACTAGTATATGTAGAGAATAAGTTAATTCATCTGCTTCTACACGGATTAGGCTAGGGCTAACCTTATTAATAGCTTTATAGAAGTCTTCTTCACTTACACTAGCTAAGTTTTCAGTAAATAAGCTTTGTAAGTTAGTGTAGTTACTATCCCAAAAGGCTTTATTTTTACCGACTAAGTTTTCATAAAACCGTGATTGTGATTCGTGTATGCCTAAGCTAACACCAGTGCCTAATATAGTATCATAAATATCATCACCGATATTTTGCTCATACATAGCATGACCAGTTTCATGGATCGTACTAAATAATGAAGAAGTAAAAAGATCTTCAATATAGCGTGTTGTCATTCTGACATCATATTTATTGAAGTTTAGGGTAAATGGATGGGCACTTTCTTTTAGAATACCACTATCAAAGTTAAATCCTAATTGCTTAGCTATTTTGTGAGAATATTTTTTTTGCTTATCGATATCATACGGTTTATCGATACAGCTAGTATCAACTTGATGGGCGTTTTTTATTTTTTCTAGAAGGGGTACAATTTTTTCTTTTAGACTGTTAAAGAAAGGTTCTAATTTTGCAACAGTCATACCTTCTTCATAATCATCAAGAAGCACATCATAGGGGTGCTCATTATAGCGAATTCTTTCGATATACTTTTTTTGATATTTTATAATCTCTTCTAAATATGGAGTAAATACTTCAAAGTCATTATCTTTACGAGCTTTGGTCCAAATATTTTGAGCTTGTGATAGTAGTTTGTTGTATGTGACATATTCGTCTTTTGGTATTTTGCTTAGTCTATCTTTTTGCTTTGCTGTCAGATATACAATCCTTTTGTTAGTCTCATCAAGTGCTGACAAGTTGTTATTTAGGTACTTTAAGCTTTTAGTTATTTCTTCACTATTAGTTATTTCATAGATTTTTTCACTGAAAAAACCAATAACTTCAGATGTGGTGTTGATTGAGTTTTTAGGGGCCTCTGTTTCCAAGTCCCAATGCATTAGAGAAATTGCGTGATTATACTTCTTCTTTTGTGATAGTTTGTCCTTGAGTATTTGGAGCTGGTTTTTGGTTTCGCTCATTTTTTTCCTTTGCCTGCTGCTTTCTTTCATTAGAAATAGTACGTCTTAATAGAGTATCATATATTGGTTTTTGATGATGGATATATGTCAGCATCGATGCGCTAAAGCAGGTTATCATTAAAGGAAGTAAAAGGTGGAAATTCCAAGTCATTTCCATTACTAGCACAATACCAGTCAATGGCGCGCCTACTGTCGCAGTAAATAAGGCACTCATTCCAGCTACAGCAAAGACACCAGCATCAATATTATACTCAGGGAAAAGCTGAGCGATAGATAGACCATAAGCAAGACCAAAAACAGTGCCAAGAGCAATCATCGGTGCAAATATACCACCTGTAACACCAGTCCCATATGAGAAAATTACACCGGCAAAACGAAGCGCAAATAAAACTAAAAGCATTTTGATAGATAAGTTGTAGTCTAGGGCGTTTGCTATTACGATATAGCCACCGCCTACAGCATTTGGAGAAAGTACTACACCGACACCAAATACGATACAAACAGTTATAACTAGAGTCCAGTATCTTCTTTTAGACCCATCTGAAAAGAAGTTTGCGACTCTGATAATTGATTTGTTAAATAGTAGTCCAAAATATCCAAAGATAATGCCCAGCACCATAAATAACCAAAGAGTATTTTGTGGAACTGCACTAAATGTCTCGACACGTATTGCAGGGGGATTGCCCATAATAGCTCTAGAAACAATAGTACTCATTATACAGGCTACTAGAACACATTTTATTGCAGAAACACTAAATCTGAATTTTCTATTCATTTCCTCAATTACAAAGACAATCCCTGAAAGAGGGGTGTTGAATGCAGCAGCTAAACCAGCACCAGCACCAGCAGATATTACAGCATTTGCGTATTTCTTGGTAAGCCTAAACTTATCTACAAAGAACTGAGCTAATGCAGCAGCCATGTGTATTGAAGGACCTTCTTTACCTAAGCTTAAACCAGAACCTAAAGAGAAAAGTCCACTCACAAACTTTACAGGAACTACTCTTTTACGGAGCTTTCGACATCCTTTTAGCGCTCCTTCTACTTCTTGGATACCGCTACCACCAGCTTCTTTGGCAAATTTTCTAACTATAAGAATTGATATCACTACCATAGTTATAGTTAGCGTAACAGACATTATAATTTCAACAAATAGATTACCACCACTTAAAGAGAACAGCATTTTTTTAAGTTCAGTAATAGAGTCTAGGATTAGTTGGAAAAATGTTGCAAATAGGCCTACCAATGTACCTATAATAGCTCCAGATAATACCAACACCCATATATGGCGATTGTTTTTGTAATATGTGTCTAGTACTTTATTACTCATGATAATACAGTAATACTGAGTGGTTTCTGAATTAACACAAATTATACATATTTGAAAGTTTTTAAAAAGTAAAAGTTGACCAAAATTGGATAAATACTTATCTAGGTTATATTTTTAGTGATCGCATTTGCTATATTTATAGAATCCTTTTCATCACCGAGAGTTCCGACTCGAATTTTTATCTCAGTAGAGCGGGTGCTTAGACTAGTTAACTTAACCGTTACATCATTACCATTTTGTGAAGCTTTAACCTCTGCTGTTTTATCTTTATATGACTGGCTAAGTAGTGAATATTGTTTATCCATTTGCATTGTTTTGATAGTTGCATTATATACAGAGCGAATATCTTTGGGCACTTCAATTATATAGTCACCATTTACATAGTATACAGCGCCACCTGCAACAACTGCAGCACCTATTATAACAGCAGTAGCAACACAGCTATTAAGAGATATTAGAATGATAGCTGATAGAATAATAAAGCGAGCTTTTTTGAACATTACTAAGAAGCTTTGTATACGTTAGCCTGAATTTGATCCATAAGTTTCGATGACATTGCTTGGTCGCCAAAATTACCAAACTTAATAGTTACTTTAGCTACTTTATCTGTAAGACTTTCTACTTTTATTGTAAAGCTTGTGCTATCTATTTTTGTAGCACCTTCGATATCAGCTGTTTGTTTGGTTGTGTCGGTGTCTTTAGATACTAAAACAAAGTCGTTGTTATCTTTTATTGCCTTAAGAGCAGCTTTATATACAGCAATATAGTTACCTTCTATATTCATAGAATAGTTACCTTCTATATAAGCGACAGTACCACCACCAACAGCAACAGCAGTTACGATACAACTATTAAGAGCTAATGTTGAAAAGGATACTGCTGTTACAGCTAGTAATTTTTTAAAGATGTTCATATTGTTTAACCTTTAAATTATAGATCTTTTTGGATTTGTCCCATTAGCGTTGCTGACATTGCTTGATCACCAAATGTACCAAATTTGATAGTTACTTTTGATGCATTCTTAGTAATTTCACGTATTTCAACATAGAAATCAGTAGAGCCTACTTTGGTTTTACCTTTGATATCAGTTTTAGTTGGTGCTATATTTTTCTTAGTGATTTCTAGGTTATCATTTTCACTAATAGCTTTAAGAGTTGCATTAGTAACATCTTTTAGGCTACCATCTAGGTTCATTGAATACTTACCATCAACATAAGCAACTGTACCAGCACCTACTGCACCAGCTACAACTAACCAACAGCTACTTAGTGATAATGCTGATGCTGCAAGTAAAGATGCAGTTAGTATTTTTTTTAGTTTCATGATTTGATCCTCACATTAAATATGTTATAACAAGCATAAGTGATAATATATCTGCTTTTAGACATAGTCAATTATTTCTTTATCTTACTAATAGCTTACGCTAGTTATTTGTATTATTTAGATCACCAGTTTTTTTATTCAAAAATACAAGTTATTATAATGTTTAAAAATTTATCTTTAATAGAGCCATGATTCATCTTCTTGATTTTTGTACTATGATTATCAATCTTTTGTGTACTTTTTTATTGGCAGGGCTGTACGTTATTGGTTGGCCTGTGGGTATTGTTGGTTTGATTATGAGTGCGGGATTGTTTTCGATAAGTGGATTGTATGCTGATGCTATATTGCAGATAATTCTTTTATTTAGTTTTGGGTATGGTTGGTATAGTTGGCAACCTAACTTTAGTCACAAAAAGGTAGTTGTTCATAGACTTAAAATTATTGGCTGGTTAAAAGTTTTAGTAAGTATTGGAGTGTTTGGTTTGGTGGTTTCTCAGCTACTCATAAACTATACAGACTCAACAACGCCATATATGGATGGTTTTACAAGTGTGGCATCACTTGTTTGTGTTTTTCTAGCAAGCAGAAAAATAATAGATAACTGGATGATATGGATGGTTGTTGATTCTACTTATGTACTGTTGTATATGTATAAAGATTTAGCATTTGCTGCTATTACTACATTTATATATCTAATTGTGGCAATATACGGCTATATTCATTGGAAAAAATTAATGTATATATAAATGATATTAGATGCGCATGTTCATACAGATAAATATTCATCAGAAGATTTAAGTAAAGTAGCTACAGAGTGTCGAACCTATGATATAAAGCTCTTATCTGTTGCAATGTGTGTTCCATCATATATTTCGATAAAAGCCCTAAGCGATAACTATGATTTTATTATTCCATCATTTGGTATTCATCCATGGAAGGCGGATATATATGTACATGATCTAAAGTCTTTAGATAAATACTTGTTTGAGAGTAGGTACATAGGAGAGATTGGTTTAGATAAGAAGTTTTTGGATTGTGCCGCTCCATTTAGAGATCAGCAGCAAGTATTTGAATATATAATCTCACATAGGGCAATAGATAATAAATTGCTAAATTTGCATACAAGTGGAGCAGAGCTAGAAGTTTTGCAAACTTTAGAAAGATATAAGCGACATAGGTTTATTGTCCACTGGTATGCAGGAGATCTTGATGTGTTGGATAAATATTTGGCATTGGGTGGCCATTTTTCAATAGGTGTTGAGATTCTATTTAGTGAACATATTAGAGAGATAACTAGACGAATACCGTTAGATAGGATCTTGATAGAGACAGATAACCCCTCATCATATTCATGGCTACTGGATAAGGAGCAAAATGATGGGATGCCAACCTTACTATTTAAAGTGATTAATAAAGTTTGTGAAGTTAAGCAAATTTCGACAGATGATTTTCTAAAAATATTAGATGTGAATCAGAAAAATATTTTACTTTAGCTAAATCTTGATTTGCTTAGTTATTTTTTTTGGTAGATACTTTTAGTTAATGAGGTTTAAGAGTTATAGGTGTATTATGCCATTGTATCCAGAAATAGAACCATTTAATCAAGAGTTTTTAAAAGTTTCAGATATCCATACAATATATTTTGAAGAGTGTGGCAACTCTAGTGGGAAACCTGCACTATTTATTCACGGTGGTCCAGGAGGTGGTATTCAACCAAGTTATAGGCAATACTTTAACCCAGATAAGTATCGAGTAATATTAGTAGATCAGCGCGGTTGTGGTAAAAGTACTCCATTTGCTGAGCTTAAAGAAAATACCACTCAAGACTTAATTGAAGATTTTGAAAAAATTCGTAAAAAATTGAATATTGATAAGTGGATGCTTTTTGGTGGATCCTGGGGTAGTACTTTAGGATTGGCTTATGCTCAAGCCTATCCAGATGTTGTGACGGAGCTTGTTCTAAGAGGTATATTTCTTGGGCGAGAAAAAGAGTTGTCGTGGTTGTATCAGCATGGTGCTAGTATGGTATTTCCTGATATGTGGGAGAAATATATAGAGCCGATTCCGGTAGAGCAAAGAAAAGATTTTATATCAGCGTATCATGCAATACTTACAGGTGATGATGAAGAGATGAAGCAAAAGGCTGCTATAGCTTGGAGTGTTTGGGAGGCATCAACAAGTAAGTTATTTGTGGATAAGAAATCTATAGATAGATATGGAGAGGATAAGTTTAGCTTAGCTTTTGCAAGAATTGAGTGTCATTATTTCAAAAACAAGCTATTTGTTGAAGAGGCTCAGTTATTGAAAGACGCTCATAAAATCAAGGATGTTCCCGGTGTGATAGTACAAGGCCGTTATGATATGGTTTGTCCAGCAGTAAGTGCTTGGGATTTGCATAAAGCTTGGCCGAAGGCAGAGCTAGATATTGTAGCAGATGCTGGACACTCTATCAGCGAACCGGGAATTCTGGAAGCTTTAGTCAGAGCAACAGATAAATTTGCAGATTAACCTTTATTCAGGATTGAGCTTTTGATTTAGTTTTATAAATACAATGGGCGAAGCCATTAATAATCCGCCAAGCACTAATGATAATGTGAAGTTAGCTAATGATAGAACTCCGTCTAGATATGCTCCATAATAAATCCATGATGCAACTGGTAAGAAAAGTACTGTCGCGGTTATTACGCCTGGAGATATTTTACGTTGAACTATTGTTGGTAGAATATGGAAAAAAATTCCATTTACATACATAAGAGCAGCGATAATTAAGCCAAAAGCAGGAAGCTTCCAACCAACCATCGCAGCAGCAATAGCAATAAACATAACTACACTGTTGGCAACATAGAAGTGGTTCCACTCTAATGTTTTAAGTCCGAGAGTCGAGTTAGCCCATTCTTTCCAATTGAAGCTTAGCTCTTCTAGTACATGTACTGAGTATGCAGCAAGCGCTATCCATAATAAATATTCATGAGTCATTTTTAATCTCTTTGCTACGGGATATGGGGTAATTATATATTGTTCTGAAGTTTTGTTAAGTGCTATGAGAAAAACTAATCTTTTGCTATAAAAAGCTTTTATCTAAGATTAGTGCGATGTTAGACTCAATTTCAACACTTAGTCAAAAGTGTAATTAAAGAGGTGCATTTGTTATATCTCTAGTGTTAGGCGCATAAACCCCTATGATCACTAGAACAGATAGAGCCAATGCCGAAAGATTATCCAAGTTTATGATTGGTAGTCTTGGTTCTGATATTGAAAGGTAGCAGAACTGTCATGTCGTTTAAAATTTATATCGACGTGGAGTGCTTTATTTGTGTATGTATTTCTCAAATTTTATGTTCTCTCGTCTGATATGTAGCTATTAGATAGGAGAGCTAATATGTCAGAAACAATAGTCGCCAAGTTTGGTGGCACAAGTGTAGCAAATCAACAAACTATTAGGCAGTGTGCTAATATAGTTAATTCAGATAATAGGATAAAATTAGTAATTGTAAGTGCTCAGTCGGGTATTACTAATTTGTTAATTCAGCTAGCAAATAATAGTAAAGATGGCTCTGAAGCAGAAAAAATTATAGAGCAAATAGAAACTATAATTAATCCAATATTAGAGTCCATAAACTCAAATGATGTAACGAGCTCTATTAATAATATGATTTCAGAGCTTAGAATGTTTGCAAATATGGCTGCTTATTTTAGTGGTAAACAGTTATCTGATTCCATTCTAGCTTTCGGTGAAATAATTTCTTCTATGTTAGTTACAAATGTATTTAATCAAAGTGGCATAAATGCTTATCATTTGGATTCAAGAGAAATCTTAAAGACCAATAGTCACTTTGGTTGTGCTAGTCCAGATTTGCTTGCTTTAGAAACTAATGCTATTGAGCATATCTTACCTAAAATTAATCAAGGATATGTTTGTGTCATGGGAGGCTTTATTGGTTCAGATAGTTATGGTAACACTACTACTTTAGGAAGGGGGTGTGGTGACTATTCAGCTTCCTTATATACTCAAGCGATAAAAGCCAATCAATTAAGAATTTTTACAGATGTAACTGGCATATACCAAGCAGACCCGAGAGTTATTCCTAATGCAAATTCGTTGGGTACTTTGGGTTTTAGTGAGGCTGCTGAGTTAGCTACTTTTGGTGCGAAAGTTGTTCATCCTAAAACTTTTTGGCCCGCGATGACTAGTAACTTTGATATATACATTGGATCTACTTTTCAACCAGAGCTTGGTGGAACACTAATTACACAGAAAATGGATGAAGATAGAAATATCATTGCTGTGGCTGAGAGAAAAGACCAAACATTACTAACTATTAAAAGTTTCAATATGTTTGGTTCACAAGGCTTTTTAGTAAAAGTTTTTAACATACTTGCTAATCATAATATTGCTGTTGACTTGGTTTCTACTAGTGAGGTTAGTATTGCGATCACTTTAGATAAGTTAGGGAGTCAATCTATGGGAGATGATTTGGTAACTCCAGAACTTTTAAAAGATTTAGACGCTATAGGTAATGTAAATGTAAAGGTTGAGAATGATTTGTCCTTAGTGAGTGTGGTTGGTAGCAATCTACATCAAGTAAGTGGAATTAGTGGAGAGTTATTTAGCAGCCTAAGGGATTATAATATTCGACTTTTTAGTCACGGAGCTAGTGAGAATAGTATATGTATGTTAGTTGCTAGCCAGGATGCTCAAAAGGTAGTTAATAACGTTTATAACAGTTTTTTTAGCTAGGGGGAGATAATATGAGAGTGGCTATAGTTGGTAATGGAAAAACTGGTTCAGCAGTATCAGACTTATTATCACAAGAAGAAGTTGCTGGTATATATGATTCAAAAAATATATTAACGCTAGAAGCTTTGCAAAATGTAGATATAGCTATAGTTTTTGTTAATGCAAAAGTGTTGCAAGAGCTTTTACCTACATTATTAGAATCAAATGTTCCTGTAATCTGTGGTACAACAGGATATAACTGGGATCAAAACTTTATTAATTTTGTAAATCAGAATCAAAAAACTTGGGTTGTTGCGAACAATTTCAGCTTATCAATGGTAATTGTAAAAAACATGTTGGCATCATTGGGGCAGTTAGAGCAATTAAATGAAGGAATAAACTATTCTATTACAGAAAAACACCATATTCACAAAGTTGATTCTCCTAGCGGTACAGCAGTATCTTGGAGAAATTGGTTAAGTATAGGAGATGTATCTATAGAGTCTATTAGGGAGGGGGACATAAAAGGACAGCATCAAGTGAAGGTAAATACACCTCATGAAACAATAGAGCTTAAGCATACTGCTCATAATAGAAGTCTCTTTGCTGAAGGAGCTATATGGGCGGCAAGAGAAGCTGTTGAAAGAGGTATTACCGGTTTTGTTTATTTTGATGGGTTAGTTGGAGAAAGGTTATGTCTATAGATATTAATAATAGGTTGTATACAGCATTAATTACACCAATGCTTGAAGATGGTTCAGTTGATTGGGATGGTTTTGAGAAGTTATTAAGAATTCAAGAGTATCAAGGATGTGGTGTTCTGATTTTAGGAAGCACTGGAGAGGCATTGGCTTTAGACTTTGATGAGCAGTGTGACGTTGTAAGATTTGTTACTAGCTTAAATCTTAATGTTCCAATTATGATTGGCGTAGGAGGATTTCAGCTTGCTAAGCAACTTGAGTGGGTAGAGTTTTGTCAAACACAGAGGGTAGATTCTTTTCTTGTTGTTACACCTCTTTACGCAAAACCAGGCTCTGCTAGTCAAACTATTTGGTTTAAAACTATTTTGGATAAAGCTGACAGACCTTGTATGTTATATAACGTTCCTTCAAGGACCGGTGTTAACTTAGCTGAAGAAGTTTTGGTCAATTTAAAAGATCACCCAAATCTTTGGGCATTAAAAGAGGCTTCTGGAGATATCCAAAGATGTGCTCGTTATCATGAGCTAGCTCCAAATCTAATTATATATAGTGGAGAGGACGGTTTATTGCCAGAGTTGGCAAATGTTGGTGCAAAAGGTCTTGTTTCAGTTATATCCAATATATGGCCAGAACAAACAAAAGAGTATGTTAAGCAAAGTCTTGCTCATCAAATAGCAATAACGGATAAGGTAATCTGGGAAGTTGCTGCGAGATCTTGCTTTAGTGTCTCAAATCCAATACCTGTTAAGGCATGGCTAGCATATAGTGGTGTCATTACGACAAACACTTTAAGAGCACCGCTTTTAGCTAATGAACTTCAGGATTTAAGTTTATTAATAGGAGCTGATAGTTTAGTTAAAGATTGGTTTAGTCATATATAAGTAGAGGAGATAGATTTAAAATGGATTGGAAAAATATTATTAAAGAGTTAGAAAAGGGCACATTAAGAGCAGCAACTAAATTGGAAAATGGAGATTGGGTCGCAAATCAAGAAGTAAAAAGAGGTATATTAGCTGCTTTTAGAGCTGGTAGTAATACTGAGCTTTCTGGAATCTATAATGGATTTGTTGATAAGGATAACCTGCCGGCGCGAAGATTTAGTGCTAACGATGGTGTTAGATTGGTCCCAGGAGGTTCGTCAGTTAGAGCAGGGGCATATGTAGCATCATCTGTTATTATTATGCCTCCAGCTTATATTAATATAGGAGCATACGTTGATTCTGGAACTATGGTTGATAGCCATGCTCTAGTTGGTTCATGTGCTCAGATTGGTAAAAATGTACATTTATCGGCAGGAGTTCAAATAGGTGGTGTTTTAGAGCCGATAGGAATGAATCCTGTGGTTATTGAGGATGATGTATTTGTTGGGGCAGGTGCTGTTATCGTTGAGGGTATTGTAGTTGGAAAAGGCGCAGTTATAGCTCCCTCAGTTGTTTTATCAAAAGGTTTAGCAGTTTATGATGCTGTTAATGATGAGGTTTTAGATAAAGGCTCAAAGATTCCAGAGAATGCAGTAGTTATTCCGGGTAGCCGGCCTATAAGAACTAGTTGGGCTCAAGAAAATGGTCTTCAGGCTTACTGTCCAATTATTATTAAATATAGAGATGAAAAAAGTGACGCATCCTTAACCTTGGAAGAATTATTGAGGTAGTTATGAATATAGAAGCTCATAGAAGTAACCTAGATAGTCTATGTAAAGAAAATGAAGCTCCTTTCTTTTATTATGACCTAGATATGTTAGAGAAGCATGCAAAAGAGTTACAGAAGTTACCAGTAAAGTTATGGTATGCACTAAAAGCAAATCCTCTATCTAAAATAGTTAAAGTCTTCGATGAGCAAAATATAAATTTTGATGTTGCTAGTATTGGAGAATTAGATCAAGTTTTATCCCAAGGAGTAAATCCTAAGAATATTCTGCATACAGGCCCAGCTAAGTCATATTCTCAACTAGAATATTTTCTAGCTCAAGGCGTTAGAATTTTTGTAATCGAGAGTATAAATCAATTTAAAGATTTATCAGACCTTGTGGAAAAAAAGAATATAAATGCTACTGTTCTTTTAAGAGTACAGCTTGTATGGAATAGTCAAGAAAATAATGTACTTGGAGGGGGTGGGTGTGTAACTCCTTTTGGTTTATCAATAGATGATTGGAAAGACTTTTTTAGTAGTGCTCCAAATATCCCTAATAATATTTCCATAGTTGGAATGCATTGTTTTCAGTGGGGAAATATTCTTTGTTTAGATAAACTATGCCAAATATGGGAGACAATAACGAAAGCTTTGCTAGATTTAAGTGAAGCTATCAGTGTTCCCTTAAAGGTTATAGATTTAGGCGGTGGTATAGGTGTTCCTTACAACTCTAGTCAAAAAGCGGTGTCAATCAATGATTTAATATCTTGTTTTAATAATCTTAGAAAAGAATTTCCTGACATAGAGTATTGGTTAGAGCTAGGTAGGTATGCTGTTGCAGAAAGCGGGGCTTATTTAACTAAGGTTGTTGATAGGAAATCAGTGAATGGAGTTGACTTGCTCGTGGTTGATGGTGGTGCCCATCATCTGGTTCGTCCAGCTTTGACTGGAGAAAGCTTTCCGGTGGAGTTATTTAGAGATGAGGATAATAATGAAAACAAAGATTTTCAAGTTCATGGACCTTTATGCACAAGTCTAGATAAAGTTGGTGTAGTAAACTTACCAAAAGATATCGAACCAAATGATTATTTAGTATTTAAACAAACTGGAGCTTATGGTTTTACTGAGAGTATGCCTTTTTTCTTGTGTCATAGTTTACCCGCTGAAGTAGTCTGTTATAAAGGACAGCTTCAGACTGTAAGACAAAGTAAAAAAGCTTCTAGCTGGTTAGTATAAAAAATATAAGGTCAAATAATGCTAAAAATTAGTAATAAAGTAAACAGTATTGAGGTATCAGCTACTGCCGTAATGTCTGAATTAGCAGCGGAGTTAAAGCAGCAGGGAAGAAATGTAATATCTCTTTCTATAGGGGAGCCAGGGTTTTTCTCACCGGACTGTGTCAAAGAGGCTGCTAAAAGAGCTATAGATAATAATATTACTAAGTACCCTCCAATAGATGGAATTTCTGAATTAAAAGAAGCCATAGTTAAGAGATATAAAAGAGATTATGGTTTAAACTTTAATAAAAGCCAGGTTTGTGTAACTAGTGGAACTAAACAAAGTATACATAATATTTTTACGTGTATTTTTGATGATGGAGATGAAGCTATTTATTTCGCACCGTATTGGGTATGTTATCCAGAGCAGCTAAAATTGGCTGGAGCAAAATCAGTTATAGTAAAAACCCATGCTGAAAAGAATTTCCAATTAGATATTAAAGAAATTGAAAAAGCTATAACATCCAAAACAAAAGCTATTATTATAAACTCCCCTAATAACCCTACAGGTGTTGTTTATTCAGAAGAAACATTGGCATATTTTGCACAGTTAATCAGGAAATATCCAAATATATGGATTATTTCAGATGAAATATATGATCAAACTTTATTTGATAGTAATGCTATTTCTTTGTTACAAGTTGCTCCAGATTTATCAAATAGGTTTATTATAGCTAGTGGAGTGTCAAAAGGTTATGCGATGGCTGGTTGGAGAGTGGGATATGCTATAGCTCCAGAGATTTTAAAAGATGCGATAGCAAAACTACAGTCTCAAACTACTGGTGGTGCTTGCTCAATATCTCAAATAGCTTCTATACAAGCTTTATCCTTAGATAATGAGTATTTAAAAAGATATACATCTATTTATCATGAAAGAGTGATGTATGTTTATAATTATTTAAAGAGTTTAGAGGATTTTGAAATAGTTAAACCATTAGGAACCTTTTACCTTTTTCCAAAAATAGAAAAGTTATTGCAGAAAAGTAAATTTAAAGATGATATAGAGTTTTGTTTAGCCTTATTAGAAGATCAAGCCTTAGCTATAACTCCAGGAAGCTATTTTGGTTTAAAAAATTGTATAAGAATAAGTTGTGCTGATGATTTAAATATTTTGGCAGAAGCTATGACAAGACTTGCCACATTTATTGAAAGTGCAATAAGTAGATAAAAAAGTATTATTTTTTAGATAAGTAGGATATTTGTTTTTTTGTTATAAAACAGTGTAAATGTGCTGTAAAGTGGCAAAAAGGCTATGTAGATGGTAGTTTTTGGTGTTGAAATAGCTATTGAAATAAAAAAGTTGTAAAAACTTTAATTTTTTTGAAGAAAGTAGTTGCATTTTGGAAGAGTGATGCGTATTATATGTCTTCACCGGCTGACGAGTGATGTTAACGGTTGGG
>NZ_VXKO01000024.1:0-35388 GCF_008711475.1 Francisella sp. SYW-2
CTAGACATGATTGTAAATGCTATTCAAAAAATTGGATTTTATAGCAATGATTTCTCCTTGTGTCTCAAAATATTCAATAAAACTACTAAGGAACTTAAAATATGAAAAAATTATCGTGTACAGAGATGATTTAGCGATTATGGCAAAATCAAATGTAAAGCAATCCGCTCTTAGAGATTTAGAGTTACTATCAAATGTCGTTGATTTTAAAAATAAGTTTTACCCGAACAATTGGGCGAAATATGATGATGTTAAAAAAGGATTATTAAAGCTGTTACCTAATGAGCAAAGAGTATCAGAACTTAAAAAGGATTATCAAAATATGCAAAACATGATTTTTGCTAAGAACCTTACTTTTGAAGATATATTAGAAACTTTACATGAGTTAGAAAAAGATGCTAATTTAGCAATTAAGGGTTAGTATGAAAGAAGACAATATAGAAAACTACGCAATCGATCTATTTAAGTCAGAAGGCTATAACTATATATATGCTCCTGATGTAGCACCAGATACTGACAATCCTATTAGAGCTACATTTTCAGATGTGGTATTAGAAAATCTTCTGCGTGATAAGCTTCTAGAAATTAACCATCAAATAGAGTCAAATTTAATAGATGATGCGATCAAAAAACTTTTGCGTACTTCTTCTGATGAGCTTTTAGCTGATAATGAGCTTATTCATCAATATATTACTCAAGGTATCAAGATTGAATATACCAAGGATGGTGCCACTAGAGGCGAGATTGTCAAACTTATAGATTTTGATAATCCTAGTAACAATGATTTCACGGTAATGAATCAGTTTACTATTATTGAGAATGATAATAATAAACGCCCAGATTTAATTATTTTTGTAAACGGCTTACCGTTGGTGGTTATAGAGCTAAAAAATGCTACTGATGAAAATGCAACTATCAAGTCAGCATTTGACCAAATTCGTACTTATAAAGCTACTATTCCAAGCTTATTTAGATATAACGCTATTTGTGTGATTAGTGATGGGTTAGAAGCAAAGGCTGGGACTATTTCAGCCGATATTAGCCGTTTTATGACTTGGAAGTCTAGTGATGGTATAGCCGAGAGCTTAAAACTAGTACCACAGATAGAAACCCTAATTTTAGGGATGCTAAATCCTATAACCTTATTAGATCTTATCAAAAACTTTATCGTATTTGAGAAAGATAAAAAGCAAGATGAGAAAGGGCAAACTCAAGTTTTTACAATCAAGAAGTTAGCAGCATATCATCAATATTATGCAGTCAATAAAGCTCTTGAGAGAACGCTACAAGCTAGCCATAAAGATGGCGATAAAAAAGGTGGTGTAGTATGGCATACCCAAGGTAGTGGTAAATCACTATCTATGGTTTTCTATACAGGTAAAGCTGTACTAGCTCTAAATAATCCGACTATTGTAGTTATCACAGATAGAAACGATCTTGATGATCAGCTTTTTGATACTTTTGCAGCATCAAAAAGCCTACTGAGACAAACACCAGTACAGGCAAATAATAGAGAAGATCTCAAAAGGCTACTCAAAGTAGAAAGTGGAGGTATTGTATTTACAACTATCCAAAAATTCCAACCAGAAGAGGGTAATGTTTACGATACATTATCAGCAAGAGACAATATTATCGTAGTAGCTGATGAGGCACACCGTACCCAATATGGCTTTAGTGCAAAGACTGTAGATGATAAAGATGCCGATGGTAATGTGGTTGGTAAAAAGACAGTTTATGGCTTTGCTAAATATTTGCGTGATGCTCTACCTAATGCTACATATCTAGGTTTCACAGGTACACCAGTTGAGGCTAATGATAAAAATACCCCTATGGTTTTTGGTGACTATGTTGATATTTATGATATATCCCAAGCTATAGATGATGGTGCAACTGTGCCAATATTTTATGAATCGCGTTTAGCTAAGATAAATCTAAGTGAAGAGGGCAAAGAGCTTGTCAAAGAATTAGATGACGAGATCGGTGAGTTAGATGAATCACAAAAAGCAAAAGCAAAGTGGACAAGATTAGAGGCTCTTATTGGAGCAGAGAATCGTATCAAAGAAGTAGCAAATGATATTGTCAATCACTTTGAAGCTCGCCAAGAAGTATGCGATGGTAAAGCTATGATTGTTGCTATGAGTCGTAGAATAGCTGTTAGATTATATGATGAAATAGTCAAACTTCGCCCAGCATGGCATGATAAAGATTTGGATAAAGGCGTTATAAAAGTTGTAATGACAGCTAGCTCTAGTGATGGTCCAGAAATGGAGCAACACCACACCAGCAAGCAACAACGTCGTAATCTTGCAAATCGTATGAAAGATACCAAAGACGAGTTAAAACTAGTAATAGTTCGTGATATGTGGCTAACAGGTTTTGATGCACCATCTATGCATACTTTATATATTGATAAACCTATGCAAGGTCATAATCTAATGCAGGCTATAGCAAGAGTTAATAGAGTCTACAAAGACAAGCCAGCAGGGTTGGTAGTTGACTATCTAGGTATTGCAAGTGATCTTAAAAAAGCTCTATCTTTCTATAGTGATAGTGGTGGTAAAGTGATCCAGCACAGACACAAGAAAAAGCAGTTAGCCTAATGCTTGAGAAATTAGAAGTAGTCTCACAAATGTTTCACGATTTTGACTATGAGAAATATTTTGATGCTGATACTAGACAGAAGTTAGCTATTATCTTAGAAGCAGAGGATTTTATTCTAGGTTTAGAAAATGGTAAAAAACGGTTTGTTAATGAGGTTGTAGCATTATCAAAGTCTTTTGCCATAGCTATGCCACATGATGATGCAGTAGATGCCAAAGATGAAATAGCATTTTTCCAAGCTATTAAAGCAAGATTAGCAAAATTTGACTCTACAGGAATAGGCAAAACTGATGAGCAGATAGAGACAGCTATTCGCCAAGTTATTGATAAGGCTTTAGTAACAGATCAAGTTATAGATATATTTGATGCTAGCGGTATCAAAAAACCAGATATATCAGTATTATCAGATGAGTTTCTAGCTGAAGTTAGAGATTATAAGCACAAGAACATTACTTTAGAAACACTCAAGAAACTTCTAAACCAAGAGATAAAAGCTCGCTCTAAAACTAATCTAGTCCAAGCAAAGAGTCTTAAAGAGATGCTAGAGGACTCAATTCGCCGTTATCATAGCAAGGCTATTTCATCAGTTGAGTTTTTAGATGAGCTAATAAACCAAGCTAAAGAAATTAAAAAGATGGATACTGAGTATCAAAAGCTAGGTTTGACAGAGTATGAGTATGCTTTCTATACAGCGGTAGCAAATAATGAGAGTGCTAAAGAGATTATGCAGACTGATAAGTTGCGAGAACTAGCTATAGAGCTATTTAATCGCTTAAAATCATCAGCATCTATTGATTGGACAAAAAAGGAGTCTGTGAGAGCTAAACTTAGAGTTACAGTCAAAAGAACGCTCAGACAATTTGGTTATCCACCAGATATGCAAAAACTAGCTACCGATACTGTACTTAAACAAGCAGAGCAGTTGGCAAAAGAGCTTTTGAAATAATATTAGCGTTTATTTTTAAACATCGTCTAAATAAATATTTTAACTGTATATTCAAAGGTGAGCTATAAATAATTTTTTAAGTGAAATCTTTTAGTAGGGTATATAGTAGGGTAGAAACAAAAAAGCCCGCTACAAAGTAGGTGGGCTCTATGTTCATGGCGGAGAAAGAGGGATTCGAACCCCCGGACCTGTTACAGTCAACGGTTTTCAAGACCGCCGCTTTCGACCACTCAGCCATTTCTCCGAACTGATGGAGTATATTATACAATTATTTGTCTGCATTGCAAGGCGATTTTTGACAAAAATACCAAGATATTTGAAGATTTATATAGTAACTTTTATAAAAGATAATATATTATCGATAATATAGCTTATATTTAAAGGTTGAGTGATGATAAATTTTTTAGCAAAAAATCAAAATTGGGCAAAAATAGCTCCATGGGCTGGTATATTCTTTACAATATTACTATTTGCTAATTTTTCTGTATATGATCCACATTTTTGGGGATTAATTAATATTCCTATGTATTTGTTCCACCAGACAGAGGAGCACTATGTACCAGGTGGCTTTAAAGACTTTATGAATCGTACAGTTATGGCATTGCCACAAGGTCAAGAAAAACTTACAGACATTAAGATATTTTGGATAAATATACTTATGGTGTGGTTAGCATTTGCAGTTTTTGGAACTTTGAGCTTTATCAATCTTGGTTTTGGATTGTTGATTATAATTTTTAGTATTATAAATTGCTTAACACACATTGCAGAAGGGGTTAAGCGTAAAAGCTGGAATCCTGGATTAGTTATGGCTAGCCTACAGTTTATCATATCTATATTTGCAGCTTATTATGTAACAGTACATGGTTTGGATAATCCTGTAGCTTGGTGGGTAGGGACAATAATTTTTTCAATCTTTGCGCATATCTTATTATTTAAATTTGTAATGACTAAAGATTAGTCATAAATCTATATTTATAAATAGACATTTCTGATACATCATATTATTATCTTGCTTAAAATTTGTTTAGCTAAATCTAATAAAAGAGGCTTAAAAATGTCAGATACTAGATATCAAATCACCAAAAAAGTTACTCTAGTGGGGATGTTTGTTAATGCATTGCTTGCTATTTCAAAAACATTTATTGGAATTATAGGACGCTCACCAGCATTGTTTGCTGATGGCATACACTCATTTTCAGATCTTTTGAGTGATGCTATGGTTTTATTTGCTGCTAAGTATGCTAATAAAGGCGAAGATCACAACCATCCTTATGGACATGAAAGATTAGAGACTCTAGCGACATTAGTGCTTTCTGGTTTACTTATATCTATAGGTTTTTTGATTGTATATCATTCGTTAGCTACATTGATACTAGGTGAATATGAAACTCCAGATAGATTTACTGTGTATGCAGCAGTTTTTTCTATATTTGGCAATGAATTTATCTATCAGTATACTATGCGAGCTGCAAATAAAATTGATTCTGATATGTTAAGGGCCAATGCTTGGCATAGCCGTTCGGATATGTGGTCTTCAGTAGTTGTTTTAGTTGGCTTGTTTGGTGCTTTTTTAGGTTTCCCATGGATGGATGCAGTTGCTGCCCTAGTAGTCTGCTATATGATCGTTAAGATGGGTGTCAAGTGGGGTTACTCTGCTGTTGCTGAGCTTATCGATGAAGGTGTTGATGCTGAAACACGTAAAAGCATCAAAGAAATAATTACCAATTCCGAAGGGGTGCATGATTTTCATTTTTTGAGAACTAGAAAAATGGCTGGTAAAATTGTATTGGATGTACATATTTTAGTTGATAAGTTTAGTACAGCTTCTGAGGGTCACTATATAGCAGAGATTGTTAAGAGTAATATTTATCATAATATCGAAAATATCAAGGATATTACAGTGCATGTGGATGTTACAAATCATGAAGATGGTGTAATTAAGCTTGAGAACTTTGAGCCTTCTCGTTTGGAGATACTATCTGAGATAAAAGCTATTTTTGATGAAAATAATATTCCAGAAAGTAATATTTTAGATAAAAAGATGTCTATATATTATTTTGAAAATGAAATTTTAGTAGATCTATATGTCAAAAGATCAAATGATCTAAAAAGACTATCTAAAGTATTGAGCAACTTCTCTGTAAACGGTTATAATATTAATGTAAGCTTGTACTGTAATTTAGCTGATAGCTAATACTAAGGAGATTAAATGAAAATCAAAAAAGCGGTCTTTCCTGTTGCTGGCTGGGGAACTAGATTTTTACCAGCAACTAAATCATGTCCTAAAGAAATGTTAACTGTTGTCGATAAACCATTGATCCAATACGCAGTTGAAGAAGCCATTGAAGCTGGCTGTAAGGAGATAATTTTTGTTACAAGCTCAAATAAAAAGTCTCTTGAGGATCATTTTGATAGAAACTTTGAGCTAGAATATTCATTAGAGAAAAAACAAAAATATGAGCTACTAGATTTAGTCAAAAATATAATCCCTAAAGATGTGAGCTTTTTCTTCGTTCGTCAGCCCGAAGCTCTAGGGCTAGGTCATGCTGTGCTATGTGCTAAACCTCTTGTGGGTATCGAAGACTTTGCTGTAATACTGCCTGATGATCTAGTATATAATCATGATTGTGGCACTGGTACCCTTAAACAAATGGTCAAAGCTGTAGAAGGTACTGATATTAGAGGTTGTATAGCTACTCAACAAGTTAAAAGAGATGAAACTAGCTCTTATGGTATTGTAGCTAAAGATAGTGAAAACCTTATAAAAGCAATAGTTGAAAAACCATCTCCAGAAAAAGCACCATCAACAAATGCTGTAGTTGGAAGATATTTGCTACCAAATAAAATTTTCAGATGTTTAGAATCAACTTCAGAAGGTGCAGGTGGTGAAATTCAACTAACAGATGCAATAGCTAAACTTCTTGATCAAGAAGAAAAAATTCTATCTTATGAGTTTAAAGGCACTCGTTATGACTGTGGTAGTAAATTAGGCTTTTTGATTGCTAATTATGAAATAGCTCTTCAGCATAAAGAATTGGGTGATAAATTTAAAGAGTATCTTCAAAATAGATAAATCTTTATCAATATTTAATAATTCTTATTAAATATTGATAGTGCAAATATAGTCAAAAATTCAGCTAAATATGCTAATATAAATTTTAATCGTGTTTTTAAAGTTAATAATATGCCTTACTCAAGTTTTCAAGTTTCAGAAGACTTCATAGCCCAGGCTAATGTCAATGCTGAGCAATATGAAGTTATGTATAAAGAATCAATAGAAAATCCAGAAGCATTTTGGTCAAAGCAAGCCCATCATATTAGCTGGCATAAACCATTTGATAAAGCTTATGCAAGTAGTTTTGATCCAGTTGATATTCAGTGGTTCAAAGGTGGTGAGCTAAATGTTTGTTATAACTGTGTTGACAGGCACTTAGTAGACAAAGCAAATAAGATTGCATTTGTTTGGCAAGCTGATGATCCATATCATACTAAAAATATTACATATAGAGACTTGTATCATAGGGTATGTGAAATGGCTAATATACTTGAAGCTAATGGTGTCAAAAAAGGTGATGTTGTAACCATCTATATGCCAATGATACCAGAGGCAATATATGCGATGTTAGCTTGTGCACGTATAGGAGCTATGCATTCAGTTGTATTTGGAGGTTTCTCAGCAGAAGCACTTAAGCAGAGAGTCATAAATGCAGATAGTAAGTTTATAATTACAGCAGATGAAAGTATTAGATCAGGTAAGAGAATACCTCTTAAAAAAAGTGTAGATAGAGCAATCTCTGGTTTAGACTTCGTTAGAAATGTCCTAGTTGTGAGTAGGACTAAGACAAAGGATATGGTTTGGAACGATATAGATCTTTGTTATGATAAAGAGTGTGCTAAAGTTTCTGATGAACATAAAATAGAATTCTTTGATGCAGAGATGCCTCTGTTTATGCTGTATACTTCAGGATCAACAGGTACTCCGAAAGGTCTTGTCCATACTTCAGGAGGGTATCTTGTCTATGCAAGCATGACTCATAAGTTGGCTTTTGATTTGAAGGAAGATGATGTCTACTGGTGTACAGCTGATATTGGTTGGATTACTGGGCATAGTTATGCTGTTTATGGTCCGCTTGCTAATGGTTGTACCTCCTTAATCTTTGAAGGTGTTCCAACATACCCAGATGCTTCTAGAATGTGGAAAGAAGTTGATAGACATAATGTGAAATCGTTATATACAGCACCAACTTTGATTAGATTATTAATCAAAGCTGGGGATCAGTATCTTAGAGATTCAGATAGAACTTCATTGAGGGTATTAGGATCTGTAGGAGAGCCTATTAATCCAGAAGCATGGAACTGGTTTGTAGAAAAGGGTGCTAATAATCAAGCACCTCTTGTTGATACTTGGTGGCAAACTGAGACTGGTGGACACATGATCCTACCACTACCAGGAGCACACAAGTTGAAGCCAGGATCTGCATCTAAGCCTTTCTTTGGTGTTGATGTGGCTTTATTAGATACAGATGGTAAAGAGATCGAAGGAGTTGGCAAAGGAGCTTTGTGTATTAGAGCTGCGACTCCTGGTATGGCTAGAACTATTTATGGTGATCATGATAGATATATTCAAACATACTTTAGTAGTTTCAAAGGTTTTTATTTCTCAGGAGATGCTGCTAGAAGGGATGAGGATGGCTATATCTGGATAGAAGGTCGTATGGATGATGTTATTAACGTATCAGGCCATAGAATGGCAACTGCTGAAATAGAAGCTGTATTGAATACTCACTCTAGTGTTGCAGAATCTGCTGTAGTTGGTATGCCTCATGATATCAAAGGTGAAGCAATTTATGTCTATTGCATACTAAAAGATGGTCATGATGGTAAGGGTGCTGGAGATGAATATCTTGATAGCATCAGAAAAACATTGGTATCTTATATTAGACAAGAGATTGGTCCAGTAGCAAGTCCAGATGTGATTCAGTTTACTCCAGATTTACCAAAAACTCGTTCTGGTAAAATTATGAGAAGAATTTTGAGAAAAATAGCTGCAAATGATTTTGATAATTTAGGTGACACATCTACACTTTTAGATCCGAGTATAGTAGAGTATCTGATAAAAAATAGATAACCTAAAACTCATGAGCTCTTCTTTATTTCAAGGGTATATCAAAATATTCTTAGCCTTAGTTTTCTGGGCTAGCTTATATCATATAGCACCCATTCCATTAGAGTATGTCGATATATATATGGTTGGTCTTATTCGTTACATTATGGCGTCTTTGATTTTTCTTGTAGTGCATTATATTTTCACCAAAACATTATTTCCACGCTTAAATCTTAGACAATGGCTTTATGTTATAGCTGTGGGGTTCTTTGGAGTGTTCTTGTACAACATAACGTTCTTATGGGCTGAGAAACTTATATCAGGAAATATTGTTGCAATTATATATGCTTTTAGTCCATGTTTAATAACTATACTGTCAAGCTATATGTTCAATATGAGAGTTAATCAACAAGCAAAAATAGGTATCTTAGTTGCTTTGTTAGGTACAATTGGTGTTGTTATGTTTTCTAGTGGTGCCTCACAATGTTCAACTAGCGTAAATATGAATCTTGGAGAAGTATTAAGTATATTAGCAGTTGTTTGTTTCTCCGCTTATGCAATATTCGGTAAATGTTGTGTAAGAGAAGGTGTTGATATGATTACAATCAATACTTATGGAGCTATAGTTGGCATGATAATGTTTGCTGTTCTAAGTTTATTTAAATCTGATTTTTCTCAACTTGCTAATACAGATATTAAGTTCTGGGGAAGTATGTTATACATAGCTGCATTTGCAACGGTATTAGCCTATTTATGGTACTTAAGAGCTCTTGAAGAAATAGGAGTTTATAAAACAGCAGTTTTTCAAAATACTATGCCATTTTTAGTTATTTTGATTGGTTTTGTTTTATACGGAGAAACAATTTCGATCTTATCACTACTTTTTGGAGGAGTAGTGTTCTTGGGTGTATATATGACAAATGTTGCAGTTAGCAGGAAATCATAGACTATAACATATTTTATTAGTGTTTAAATTTACATAGTATAGTTTAAAATTCCAACACTTAGTTTTAGATCAATTAAAATTTAACAAGGACTGTTAATTATTCCTATATGTTTTAGACTGAAGAATCGTTATTATAAGCCTCGAGATAGTTCTATATATCATTTGGATGAGCACAAAAGCAGGATTTTCATTATTGGAGTTAATGGTCATGATGGTTATTATGGCTATTATAGCTACTGTAGCTATACCCATGTATTCAGATTATAAGACTAGAGCTAAAATCTCAGCAACAGATGTAGTAGCAAATAGCTATCTCAATCAAGTTACAGATTATACTTCTGGGAGAGAGATATTTCCTGATGAAACTTCTGGATTATGGGGTTGTAGAGAAGTTAATAGTGATAATGTTACTCGGATATGTACAGAAAGAATAGATTCACAAAATGCTATTATGAAAGTATATGTTAATCAAGATATATTATCTAATATAGAGGAACCTTACTATCAATATAATTTAACTTTAGTATGAGTTTTAAGAGGAGTGGCATGTTTATTAAAATACTAATAGTCGCTATTGAAGTTATTTTTTTAAATATATCTTTATTAAATGCAGCTATTCTGTATATAAATAAGATTGCTGGAAATATACCTAGTAATTTAGTTGCTGGAGTTGATTCTAATGAATCATCATCTGAGCAAGATACTAATTTAGATTATCTTTATGATACACCTAGCTTTGGAAATATAGCTAGTATGCCAGGGTTTTATAAATGTGGAGGGAGTGGTGATTTTCTCCCTATTTGTAGAAAGTATTCAAATGATGTGTATATAGGCTCGAGACATAATGTTACTTATATTATTTCAGGTGAAGGAGATGCTAGTGCTGGTTTTTATGAAGATCCAAATGTTTTTGGAATGTTTATTGACTCTAGTGGTCGATTAGGAACTTATACTAGTCTTCCAGAAAATAGTGCAGGGTATTCTAGTAATGTAGGAGATATTATTGATAGATATACTAATACTGATTTTTCACCTTATGATCCTCCTAATTTTAATGTCATCGATGAATTTGAGAAATCAATTGCAGCTTTTTTGGAGACGCAAGATTTAGGAGATAATGATATAGTGAATAAGCCTTGTGGAAGCGGTTGGTTTTGCTCAAAAGAAACTATACGTGAACAAATTAATAGTTATTGCTCTGAGAATCAAGCCAATAAATATTGTAAAACTAGATCTTTTTCTAATTAATTTTATTCTTAAAATCTGCACCGTATGGTGAATACTTAAATCCAATACTTTCACGATTATGAACTTCAACAAGCCTTGAGTGTAGATCAGAGCTAGTAGCTGAATCTCTATGGAATTTACTCCATTGATTGTTTTTGTAGGTATCTTTACAACCAACGAGCATGAAAGCTAGGCTTATAAAGCCTATGGTTTTTTTTAGCACAACTGAAAATTCATAGATCAGTTAATAATAAAGTTAATTATATATTATTGGATTAAATTAACGAATAGATAAAGATTTTTAAACAGTGATTATTCATGAAAATATAGTTTTACTAATCAATTTTAAATAGGTGCTATTATTTTTTTCTATGTATTTGCTTTATAATAGGAGTTATTCTCAGTGAGGTTTTTACTTATCTATATTAGTTGTATGAATGATAGAGGTTTTTCTTTAATAGAGTTAATAATTGTTATTGCGATAATTGCTATTATAGCTGCAGTAGCAATACCAATGTACTCAAACTATCAAGTTAGAGCAAAACTTTCTGGTGCAGATATCGCGGCACGAAGCTATATTAATGAGATTACTCATTATACATATGAGGCTGGAAAATTTCCCGATGAGGACTCTGAACTTTGGGGATGTGTTGAAGTAAATAAAGATAATGTTGTACAAGTGTGTAAAGAAAGAGTAGATGCTCAGAATGCAAATATTAAAGTCTATGTTGAACCAACTTTAATACCTGATATTACAGATCCGTATTATCAGTATGATTTAGTATTATCTGAGTAGGATATTAACTTAGGAGGTTAGTCATGAAATTTAAGAGAATATTGGTCTTATTAGGAGGTGTTTTTATCAGTGTATATTGCTCAAATGCGATAACTCTTAAAGTAAGTAAATCTGCAGGAAATTTGTCTAATGGTATGGTTCCTGGTGTAGCTAATGATGGAGATATATCCTCAAATAATAATGAGGATACGCCATCTTCAAGTGACTCAGCCCCATCTAATCCACCTATGACAGAAACTACAACGACAGGGGGTGTTTGGGGTATTTTATGCTCAAGTCCAAGAGCAGCGACAGGTTCGATTCTTCCGAATGGTGATAAAGGATGTTTAACTGGAGATAATGGCAATCTTTTATTAGCTTTCAGAGGAGATGGTGGGAGAGTGACCTTAAAGACTACACTTAATGATGGTAATGAGTATGATATAATAAATGAGCCTGATAGTGATTATGTATATGTTCAAAGAAATGGGTCGGAGAGATTAGGGAATCAAACTAACCCTGAAGTTGTGTCTATCCTTGAAAGTTTTGTCAGTGAAAAAGGCGACTTTATTTCAGGCGTAGGTCAAGGTTCTACAATGTGTGATAGTTATGCTAAAGATGAAGACACTGCTGGTTTTTGGAATAAGTTATGTACTGCTCCATAAAGTTTTAGGAAAACTTTACACTTTTATCTCTTCTAAAAACCACCTATCAAGAGAAATTATACAGTTTCCATATTTAATAGATTCATAAGTTCCTCCATTATATGCAGAGCTAATGTTTGAGCATATATTATCACGGTATCTTTTAAAATTTTTGATGTTAGATCCTTTAAGAGAATCTAGTTTTTTGTCATACGTTTGCATTTGAGTCTTGAGGCATTGGTTAATTTCATAAGTATTACCATCACATATTGGATTATTGGCAAAAACTAGTATTGGTAGAAACAGTGAGAGTATTATTCTAAGCATTATTTTATATCCTATATTTCGATAATATGACTATCTAAGTCAAGAAAGTCATTGATGTTGTTTTTTTCGGTTGTGGTAATGAAAACCTGCGATTTTAGCTTTTTTAGATAGTTAAATAGTGTCTGCGTGTGAATATTATCAAGTTCAGATGTTATATCATCTATTAGATAAATACATTTATTTTCATTTTCTAGGTTATGAATTTCTCCTTGTGCTAGTTTGATTGCACAAATCAGTAGTTTTTGTTGACCACGGGAGAAGATATCTTGTATTGGCTTATGATTTGTAGTTAGGACTATATCTGCCTTATGAGGTCCATGATTAGTTACATTATATCTATTATCAGATTCAAATGATTCCTCTAAAACCTGTGTTAGACTTTTGTGTGAATTCCAACCGCGGAAGTAATCTATGTCCAGTTTTAAATTCGGGTTAAACTGCGATAGAATTTCATAGATCTTTGGTTTTAATTTTGAGAAATAAGTATGTCTCTTTTTATCCAATATATCTGCAAATTCACATAATTTTTTATCTATTCCGTTAATATAAGCTTTAGGATAGTTTTGTTTAAGAGCTGAGTTTCTTTGCTTTACTAAAAATTTGGTTTGTTGCCATATTTTTAAAAATGTTTTATCAAGATAAAAAGCTCCCCAGTCGAGTACTTTACATCTTTGTTGAGCACCTGAATTTATAATGTTGAAGCTTTCAGGATTGATTAATTGGATAGGCAAAACTCGAGTTATCTCACTGTGATTTTTTTGAATTTCTGAGTTTAGTTTTGAAATATTATTACTATTTTTCTTGCGTGATAGTGAGATGATTACTTCATCTTGGTTATAGGCTTGGGTGTATACTATAAACTCATCGCAATCATGATTAATTATGCGATTAAGCTGTGAACTTCGAAATGATCTACTGTGCGAGAGAAAATATATCGATTCAAGTATAGATGTTTTACCAGAACCATTTTTGCCAACTATAAAGTTTATACTATTTTTAAAATCAAAACTCTTAAAAGGAATATTTCTAAAGTTTTGTAAGCGTAAGTTGGCTATATACATTTTTTAGATAAATTCTAAGCTGTTATTATAAATTTGTTGTTTTAGTATATCAGGATTTAGTTGATAAATATCCTTAAGCAATTCAAAAATTGTAGGTATATTTTCTGGAGTGTTAATATCTTCATAACTATTATAAAGTCTCATGTCAGGTGAGTCTGTTTCTAAAACAATATTTTTAGGATTGATTTTTTGTAGAGTTTGTTTAAGTTTTGATTGTGGATGAGAGATAATTCCTCCAATGCCTAATTTAAAACCAAGATCTATATACTGTTGTGCGATAGTATCGTTTGCATTAAAAGCATGAATAATACCACCATTAGTAAATTTTAAATCTTTAATGATCCGTAATACCTCATTATGAGATTTTACAGCATGAATAATTACTTGTTTATTGAGATTTTTAGCAATAGCTATTTGCGCTGAGAAAAATTCTATCTGTTTATCAAAATTTTCAAATCTTTTATCTAGACCAATTTCCCCAATTATTTTAGTTGAGTGTTTATTGCTATATTCTTCTAAAGCATTTAAGTCAGAGATACTATGATTATTAATAAATACTGGATGTAAGCCAAAACAAATAGAGATATTATTATATTGTTGATTAAGTTGAATTAGATTGTCCCAATTATTTCTTTGAGTAGCCGGGTCTATAAAGTGAGTAATACCTAATTCATCACAGTTTTGTAATAGTGTAGTTCGTGTTTTATCAAAAATAGTAAAATCTAAGTGACAATGCGTATCAATAAACATAGATGTTTAGTTAAATTCTTTGGGTTATTAAGTTATAATATAGCCCAATATTCATGATAATTATACTTTCCAGTATCTAGAGAGTATTAATAAAGTAAACATTTATCTATAGGGTTTGTAAATGAGCAAAATTACAAAAGATTTTTTATTTGAATTAGGTACAGAAGAATTACCTCCAAAAGCATTGCGAAATTTAGCACAGTCACTGTTAAACAGTGTAAGTAACCAATTACAAGAGGCAAAAGTTAGTTTTGGTAAAACTAAGTGGTTTGCGTCACCAAGAAGGTTATCTTTTGTAATTAAAAATTTAGCAGAGTTTCAAGATGATATAGTTATTGAAAAACAAGGACCTTTAGTAAATATTGCGTATAAAGATGGTGAACCAACAAAAGTAGCTTTGGGATTTGCAAATTCTTGTGGTGTAGAGCTTGATCAGTTAGATAGAATCGAAACACCAAAGGGTGACAAACTTTATTATAAAACTACACAGTCTGGTCAGCCAACTATTTCCTTATTGCAAGAAATCATTGCAAAAGCGCTTAAACAGCTACCAATTCCAAAAATGATGCGTTGGGGTGATTCGGTAGTTGAATTTGTGAGACCTGTGCATTGGGTCTTGGCATTATACGGTAGAGAAGCTGTTGATATTGAGATTCTAGGACATAAGGCTTCTAATGTTACTTATGGGCATAGGTTTCATCATCCTGATGCAATATCTATCAGTGAGATTTCTGAATATGAGGGGGTATTAGCTGAAGCTAAAGTTCTTGTCGATTGGGAGCAACGCAAGCAGATGCTAATTGAACAGGCTAAAAAGATAGCTAAAGAAAATAACTATAAAGTAGTTTTGGATGATGATCTTGTTGAAGAGGTTTGTGCTATTGTAGAGTATCCGAATGCTATGCTATGTAGTTTTAATAAAGATTTCTTGAGAGTACCGCAAGAGGCGTTGATATCCTCAATGGAGGAGCATCAAAAGTGTTTTGCATTATTAGATTGCGATAATAATATTGTTGCAAACTTTATTACAATCTCAAATATTGAGAGTAAGAAGCCTGAGCTTGTAACATCTGGTAATCAAAAAGTTATGAACGCAAGATTAGCTGATGCGGCATTTTTCTATGATACAGATCTGAAGAAATCTTTAGAACAGTTATTACCTAGATTAGAAAATGTTACATTCCAAAATAAACTTGGAAATATGTATCAAAAAGCTCAAAGGATTGCTAATACAGCACAGAAATTAGCAGATTTGAATAATGTAGATAGCCAACAAGCTTACAGAGCTGGTTTATTAGCTAAGGCTGATTTGATATCTGATATGGTATTTGAGTTTACTGATCTACAAGGTATCATAGGTAAGTATTATGCAAAAGCGCATGGTGAAGCAGGTATTGTCGCTGATGCTATAGAACAACAGTATTGGCCAAAATACTCTGGTGCAGAATTACCAAAAACTGATGTCGCAGCTTGTGTTGCATTGGCGGAAAAGTTAGATACTCTAGTTGGGATATTTGGAATTGGTCAAAAACCAACAGGAAACAAAGATCCATTTGCTCTAAGAAGATCTGCAATTGGTATTCTACGTATTCTAAGAGATACAAATATTGATATAGCTTTAGAAAAGATTATCGAAATTGCATTAGATAGCTATAAAGAAGTTAATAACTTAGAGTTTAGATCTGATATAAAAGCAGAAGTTATATCATTCTGTCTAGATAGACTAAAAAATCTATATAAAGATGAAGGTGTCGCTGTAAATATCTTTGAGTCAGTGATTAATACTAAATATGATTCAATCAAGGATTTTGCAGCTAGAATAATGGCTGTAACTAGTTTCGTATCTACAGATAAAGCGCAGAGCCTTATAGCATCAAATAAGCGTGTTGCTAATATTCTTAGTAAGAACGCTTCCGATGGGAATAAGGACTTTTATAATATTGAGTTAGCTAAATCGGCAGGTAATGAGTATGAGCTAGCACTTGCTTATAGTATCGAAGAAATAAGTGCTGATCTTGATAAGTATTTAGACAATAGAGACTATGGCTATGCTTTAGAGCTTCTAACTTGTCTTGATAAAGTCATTAGTGAGTTCTTTGAAAATGTAATGGTTATGGATGATGATGCCAGTGTCAGAGATAATCGAATTGCATTACTTGCAACTATTCATAAGATGTTTATTGGTGTAGCTGATATTTCAAAACTTTAATCTTTAATATATTTATTTCATCACTTTTCTGTTTTATTATGTTTAATAAAACAATCTTTTTTTAAAAAATATGTCAGAACAAAAAAATGTTTTAGGTGGTATATTGAAGCCATGTTGTTTAGAGCCTAAGACTGGGTTTTATAGAGATGGCTTTTGTCGCACTGATAATCATGATCATGGCTTACACGTTGTTTGTGCTATTATGACAGAAGAATTTTTGGAGTATACAGCATCAAGAGGTAATGATTTGTCTACGCCTAATCTTTTGTTTGATTTTCCTGGGCTTAAAGCAGGAGATAAATGGTGCTTGTGTGCATTGAGATGGCTAGAAGCATATCAAAATGGAGTAGCTCCAGAAGTAGTACTTGAGTCGACCAATGAGAAAGCCCTACAAGTAGTTAAGAAAGAATATCTGTTAGAAAAGGCTCATTCTTTAGAGGTTTAGCTTCTATTAGCTTTTTTATTTAGTTTATAAATTCCAAAAAGTAGCATAACTGTTGCTAATGCAAAGATAAATTGAAAAATTGGAGATGCTATCACTAAATCTCTACCATGATAGAAACTTATAAAATAACTTCCGCTTGCAGCAATCATATTTTTGATAAAGTTAACAATCGAGTTAGCTGTGCCAAAACTATGGTCAATTTGATCAATTGCAAATGAATAAATAAGAGTTGAGCTAAAGGCTACATTTCCACATAAAACAAACATTATTAATGTATAAAAAAAGGCATTATCAAGATTTAGGCTATTAAAGGTAATTGAAATAATACAGCTAATAGTTATAAGTGCGACACTATAGTATAAAAATTTAAGTTGTTGAACTTTGCTTGAGTGTCTTTTTATCAAATAATTTGCAAATATAGCAGCAACACAGCATAAACCATAATATATACAGTACCATAAAGATCCTGTTGTATAGCTATCTAGGTAAATTAAAGCTGATGATGAAATATAGATAAAAAGAGCTGCAAAAATAGTACCACTTGCTACTGTAGCAAGCATAAAGCGTGGATTAGTTAAATGTTGAAAGTAGCTTGGTATTAATTTTAGAATACTAGACTTTCTATCTTTATGCTCTAGAGTTTCTTCAATTAGAAAAGCACATAGAAGCATAACTACACCATATATAGTTAAAAAGTGAAATGTACTTTGCCAAGTATGAGTTAAATTTGTAAGAATAGTACCAATTATTGGAGCTACTATTGGAGCTATTAGCAATATTATTATTATTGATGCTACGAGGTTTGTAAGTTTAGCACCTTTGTAACAGTCACGAGCTATTGAGAAGGCTATTACAGCACCTACTGAGTCGGATAACCCTTGTATTAAACGCATTATTTCAAGCATTTTAAAGTTATAACTATACGAACATAGGACAGTACTTATGATATAGATTACGCTACCTATGATAATAACTTTTTTGCGTCCATATTTATCAGAGATAGCTCCCCAAAAAAGCATACCAAATGAAAAGCCAATAAAATATGTTGCAAATGTTGTAAGAACAGTACTATTACTAACACCAAAGTCATTAGCTATCAGTGGAATAGCAGGAGCGTAAGTGTTGACAGCTAGTGGCGGAAGGGCAGCAAACAATGCCAATACTATAGGGAATAATTTAGAATCTCGAGTTATATTTTTCATAAGTAGATAGAAGAAAATGTCATATATTATTTTATGATATCAAGTATATACTCTTTTAAATTTTTACCAACTATTTCATATCTCCAACCAACTAATAGCTTATTATTCGAGTAATTAGGATCGATACTAAGATTGTATGCTACTGAGCGAATATCTTTTCTTGATGCTATTAATGAAGCATCGAATTTGAAGGTCTTTGTTTCAAGATCAAAAAAATTAGTTATTTTGTCATTTATCTCGGTGGATATTTTAGCTCCAGATTTTTGTTCTAAGTTTATATGCTCTAGATTTTGTTTAGAGTTAATAACTGTTATTATGCTTTTTTTGATCCAAGGCTTAAGTTTTTTTAGTTCTTCAGTATCAAATGAGTTTAAAGACTTAGGATTTTTATGAGCTATTGCATAGAGAATTTTATTATCAAAAATAAATCTAACAGGAATATTTTTTTGTTGAGCGATAGATTCACGCCATTGAGCTACCAATATGGCGTTTTTTTGTGTTTTTTCATTAAATTTTTGGATATTACCAATTTTATTATGGATGTTCTCAACAGTGTTAAATTCTGTTTTTTGTATCTCTAATAGTTCTTCATAGAAGTACTGTTTATAGTCAGTTTGATTAAGTTTCTCCTCAAGATGATGTTTGATCTCTATAAGATGCTCAACATCTTTTAGGGCATAGTCAAACTGCTTTTGAGAAAGTGGTCTTTTACGCCAATCTGAGAACTGTGATTCTTTCTCCATTTCAATATCTAATATGTCTTTAATTAAAGCCTTAAGAGATATTTGTGATTGAGTACCTAAAAATGAGGCTGCAAGCTGAGTATCAAAAATATTATTTACTTCACAATTAAAAAATCTTTTTATAATTGGAATATCATTCGTTGCTGAGTGAATTATTTTTTGGATACCTATATCCTCAAAAATATCTTTAAGTTTACTAAAATCAAGATCTTCTAGTGTGTCTATCAAGAAGATTTCATTTTCAGTAGCTATTTGTACAAGACAAAGCTCTGGGTAATATGTACGCATCCAGTAAAACTCTGTATCAACAGCTATTTCTTTTGCATTTTTGAGAGCTTTTACAACATCTTCTAATTTCTTATTTGTATCTATTATCATTTTTTTAATTTGTTGAGAGGTTTACGCCATGCAAGGGTGGCTATTTGTTTAGCATTTTGGGTGATTAAATCTCCGTGAGCGAGAATGATTTTATCAAAATCCCAATCTAGAATTTTCTGTAAATAGTGAGCTGTAAGTTCTTTATCACTCCAACCGATTTGATATTCTGGAGCAGGTTTAGCTTTGTTCCACATTCTAAAAATTAGCCACTATATCTTTATACCCCAGCCTATATTGTTTGTATTTATTAATAAATAGTAGATTAAACTAAGGATATTTTAACATTTTCATAAATTTATTGTTTAATAAAATTAGATGATTTTTTGATAATAGCATAAATAAAAAGCTTTTGGTTTTTATATTTAATTGATAGTATTTTTACTCTATTGAAAAATAAATTAGGAAAGTATTTGTACTATGTTTTTATTAAATTTTAAAAGATTAAAGTATTTATTATTTTTATTATTGTTGCTTCCATCATTGCTACTAGCAACACAAAAAGAATTTTATATTCAGACCTTTGATTCTGGATTCGGTGGCTTTTTTACTGCTAAAGCTATTGAAGAGAAAGCTAAAGAAGTAGTTAAAGACTATGATGTATCTTTTAAGATTAAACATTTGGGAGATACAAAAAATGCTCCCTATGGAGAAAAAAAGCCAGAAGCTATTGGATACTATACAGCCTTTAATCTAAGTGATATTTTTGAGCAAGGGTCACCTGATATGACTTTTGTTGCTTGTAATACTGCATCAACTAGAAAGAATCAAGCAAATGAAATCATAGACTCTATGTACGGAAAATCTAAAAGCAATAATATTTCTTATGTGATACAAGCTTCTACAAAGAGAGTTAAGAGCCTTATTGACCCTGTTTTAGCAAAAAACTCTGTTGCTAATATTTCAATAATATCAACTCCTGCTACTCTTAAATCTCAAGCGTATCCAAAAGCAATTGCTAAGTTATATGGTGGAACATTACAATCAAACCGTATACAAGAGATACCACAAGATAGGTGGTATAAAGGTAAAACAAGTAATAAAATAATATCTTTGACTAGAGTAAGTACGATTAAATTTGATGATAAAACAATCTTTATTTACCAGTTAGCTCCCGCAAATTGGGTTGATCTTGTTGAACATGGTGCCCCTAAGGATGTCAAAGAAAAAATAGTTGCTAGAGATTTAGATTTGTTAAAAGCAATAATTCCAAAAGGAACTAAAATAGATGTTTTCGGTGAGTTTTGTACTCATTATCCTGTAGTTGATGGCATTATCAAAAATGATACAAAAGATATCAAAACAGCTAATACTGAGTATATACTTCAAGGCCCTCTAATGGCAGATATTTTTATGCAAAGATTAATGCCAGAGATAGAACAATATAAAAGAGACAAACCGTTAGAAGATGGTAAAGAGTTACAGAAGCTATATAAAGAATTAAAACCTTCAATAGTAGTAACGGGAAATAATGTACAAGAAACGAGAGATCTTGTTAACACTATATTTCATGATCATAACCAAACAAAAATAACTTCTAGTAATTATTAGTTTCGACATATAAAATACCTTAAAAGTTAAACTTTATCCTATTTATCTTAATGATTTCTAATAATTCTAAAGATTTTGATTTAAAAAGTTTCTTGGCTAACTTGACTACACACTCCGGTGTTTATCGTATGCTTGATAAGCACGGAGAGATAATCTATGTCGGTAAAGCAAAAAATCTCAAAAATCGTGTAAATAGTTATTTTTTAAAGGGTGCAAAAGATAGCAAAACTCTGATGATGGTAGAGCAAGTAGCTCGAATTGAGATAACTATTACTCCTAGTGACTATGAAGCATATTTGTTAGAAAATAATCTCATTAAGCGACATCGTCCTAAATACAATATTTTATTTAAAGATGATAAAAGTTATCCATATCTAGTAATTTCTCGTGATAAGTTCCCTAGGATATCTTTTTATCGTGGCAAATCAGCATATAAAAAGGGCCAGTGTTTTGGACCTTATGTATCGATATCATCAGTTAAAAATACTCTAAATATTATCCAAAAAATTTTTCCAATCCGTCAATGTGAAAATTCATATTACAAGTCTAGGGTTAGACCATGCTTGCAATATCAAATTAAACGCTGTCTAGCACCATGTGTAGGCTTGGTTTCTCAAGAGCAATATGATGAGCAACTGATAATCTTAAAAAAATTCTTAGCAGGTAAATTTAGCTCTGTTTTAGAAGAAATCTCAGCAAAGATGTATCAAGCTTCTGAAGATATGGAGTATGAAAAGGCTCAAGTATATCGCGACCAGTTAGTGATATTACGCAAACTACAGCAGCAGCAAATAGTTGATATTCAAGAATATAAAACATTTGATGTAATTGGTATCTATATGCAAGATAGCTATGCAAGCATAGCATTATTACAAATTCAAAATGGTGATGTTGTCGCAGATAGACATTGGAGTATCGATGCCAAAGGGCAGGATAAAACTTCAATAATGCATGCATTCTTATCACATTTTTATTTAGGTGATGAAATTCGTAATATTTGGCCTAAAAATATAATCATATCAAAAGTTGAGTTTGCTTATATTACTGATCTTATGAATAGTATCTCTCAAAAAATTGGTCAAGCCATAAATTGGATAGTTGTACCAGCTGCTGACAATCTTAAGTGGTTGAAATTAGCTGAGGTAAATGCGCGACAAAAGTTAAGCATCTACACAAGTTCAAAATCTCAGTATCAAAAACGCTTAGAATCACTCAAAGAATTTCTTGAGTTAGAAAAAGATATTAAGCGTATTGAGTGTTTTGATATTTCACATTTCCAAGGTGAGGCAACTATAGCGTCATGTGTAGTATATACAGATGAGGGTGAAGATCGTAAATCTCATCGCAGATACAATATCAAAGATATCAAGGCTGGTGATGACTATGCAGCAATTCATCAGGCAGTATCGCGTCGAGTTAGTTCAGGGTTAGAAGCTGACAACCTCCCTGATGTTATGATAATAGATGGTGGTAAAGGGCAGATTCATCAAGCAGAAGCCGTTTTTAGAGAGTTTGGAATTCAAGATAAAGTCCAACTTGTAAGTTTAGGTAAAGGTGTTGAGCGTATAAGTGGTAAAGAAAAAATCTACAAAGGTTTTGATGATACCGAATATACATTAGATGAGCACAATCCAGGATTTTTATTATTACGACAAGTTAGGGACTCTGCTCATGATCATGCGATTAAAGGTCAGCGTAAAAAAGTAAGTGCAAATAGACAATCATCAATTATTGAAGAAATAGAAGGCGTTGGACCAAAGCGCCGTAAAGCTTTGATAATGTATTTTGGAGGCTGGCAAGAGCTGTCTAGAGCATCTGTTGATGAAATCGCAAAAGTCAAAGGGATTAGTAAAAAACTAGCCCAAGAGATTTGGGAATGTTTTCATTAAAAAATACTAAACATCAGCAACATAATGGCGTAGAATACTCGCATTTTAAAAACTATCAAATTAAGAAAATGAATAAAAAAGGTTTGCTACTAATTATTTTAGGAATATTTTCAATACTCTTTTGTTACTACTTTGTCGATAGACAAATTGTTTGGTTTCTATATGCGCATAATTCTCGACAATACACGATTATGAAGTTTTTCTCAGATGATATTATTTCATTTATAAAAGTTTTGGTATTTGTATTTTATGTATACTATTTCATTAAGCTTATACTCAAAAAAGTAGTAGATATTGATACAAAATTCTTGCTAGTAGCTAATGCAATTATAATTGGGCAATTTATCAAAGATATTTTAAAGGGTATTTTTGGTAGATATTGGACGGAAACTTTTAAGAATAATCCTTCTTTGATTAGAAATGATTTATATGGGTTCAATTGGTTTTCATTCGATAATATTAACAACTCTTTTCCATCTGGTCATGCTACATTTATATTTTCATTTAGTGTAAGTATGTGGATTTTATTTCCAAAATATAGATGGCTTTGGGCATTGTTGGCATTTTTAGTCGTGGTTACACAATTGTTACAATACTTCCACTTTGCTAGTGATTTAATTGCTGGATCAATGCTAGGATCAATAATTGGGTATTATGCGGCCCGGTCTTATAGTCAGAAAACTAAACAGTCTTAAATAGAAATACAAATCTCACAAAACTATAGTTATAAAATATCGATATGTTAAAATTATTACAAATATTTAATATTTGATTTAATTAGACAAAAATAATAATGGAAAAGAAACAAGTTAAAGCAGTATCACTAATCTCTGGTGGTCTTGATTCGATGCTTGCAACAAAGCTGATGCTAGAGCAGGGTATACATGTAGAAGGTATAAATTTTTTTACTGGTTTTTGTGTTGAGGGACATACTCATGCAATTCGTAAGCAAGATAAAGAAAAACAAAAACGTAACAATTCACTATGGGTTGCTGAGCAGTTAGGGATTAAGTTACATATTATTGATGTGATTGAAGAGTACAAAGATGTCTTACTAAACCCTAAATATGGCTATGGTGCGAATATGAATCCATGTCTAGATTGTAAGATTTTTATGGTGCGTAAAGCAAAAGAATGGGCAAAGGAAAATGGCTTCGATTTTATAATTACAGGTGAAGTAATAGGTCAAAGACCAATGTCACAGCGTAAAAGTACAATGCCAGTTGTTCAAAAACAATCGGGTGTAGATGATTTATTACTTAGGCCGCTAAGTGCTAAAAACTTGCCAGAAACAAAACCTGAAAGAGAAGGTTGGGTTGATAGATCTAAGCTAATGGGAATAACTGGTAGAGGTAGAAAAGATCAAATGAGAATGGCGCGTGAGTGGGGTATAGAAGATTATGCATCTCCTGCTGGAGGATGTTGTTTTCTCACTGATAAACAATACTCTGATAAACTAGTTGATTTATGGCAGGCGCGTAACTCAAAAGAGTATGAATTTGATGATATTATGCTTCTTAAAGTAGGCAGGCATATTCGTTATAAACCTGAGTATAAACTTATAGTCGGTCGCGAAGAAGGTGAGAATAATTATTTAAATGGCTATAAAAATCAATTTATACATGTTTACTGCTCATCCCATCAGGGTCCTTTAATTCTTATTGATGGCGACTTTGATAAGGCTGATGAAGATTTTACGGCACAAATTTTAGGCAGATTTACTCAGGGTAAAAATGCTGAAAGCGTAACAATGGTGTTTAACTATCTTGACGGTACCAGTAAGGAAGTTGTGGTTAAGCCGATGCCTGCTGATGAGGTTAAAAAAGAGTGGTATATATAATGCAACAATTAAACTTAGAAAGACTTCTTTGTCCAATGCCAGTTATCAAAACACAAAATGCTTTGAAAGCCATGCAGTCAGGTGAACAACTAAAAGTAGTTTGTACAGATCCGGGGACTATGCATGATATTCCAGCATGGTGTAAAGTAAATGATTATATACTTGTCAAAGCAGAACAAGTAGCAGATAAATATGAATTTATAATAGAGGTGAAATAGTGGATCATTCGGTTTTAAATGTGTTGGTTTGTCCAGTTTGTAACTCAAGCTTGCATTATGACAAAGAAAATCAGCTTTTAATTTGTAAGGCTGACAAATTAGCCTATCCAATTCGTGAGAATATTCCAGTAATGTTAGTTGAAGAAGCCAAAAAACTAACGCTAGAAGAGGTAAAAAAATATGGCTAATATTCATGTTGTAATTCCTGCTAGACTTAAGTCAACACGTCTACCTGGCAAGATGCTTGCAGATATCGCTGGTAAGCCAATGATTCAAAGAGTATATGAACAGGTAGCTAAATCAAAATTTAAGAGCATAATCATAGCTACAGACTCAGAAGAAATAAAAGAAGTTGCAGAAAAATTTGGTGCAAAAGTAATCTTAACAAGAGACGATCATGAATCTGGTACAGATAGGATAGCTGAGGCAGTTACTAAGCTAGGTTTTGCTGATGAAGATATTGTTGTCAATGTACAGGGTGATGAACCTTTGATTCCAATTGAAAATATCGAGCAAGCAGCGCAATTATTAATCGAAAAGCCACAAGCAGTTGTCTCGACATTGTGTGAGGGAATTACTGAAGCTGGAGACATATATAATCCAAATAATGTCAAAGTTGTTTTTGATAAAAATAATTATGCTTTATATTTCAGTAGAGCCTCAATCCCTTTTGAAAGAGGTTTTTCAGAGAATCATCAAGTTAGTATATCTGAGTTTTTTAGACATATTGGTATATACACTTATAGAGTTGGCTTTTTGAAGCATTATGCGGAACTTGAAATATCACCAATCGAAAAATATGAAGCTCTTGAGCAACTAAGAGTGTTATATAATGGTTATAAAATTGCTGTTGAGCAATCAGCTAAACCAACTCCTGCTGGTGTTGACACGCTTCAAGATTTAGAAAAAGTAAGGAAACTGTTTGATGTTTAAACTAGATTCTCGTTTAGAGGCAGATACATTTGAAATTTATGAACACTTAGACTGTAAAGTTTTGCTAATGAATAATTCAATAGTGCCTTGGTTTATAGTTGTACCGTTTACAGATAGAACAGAGTGGTATCAACTTGATGATTCACAGCAGTATAATATTAATAAGATTATTAATAAACTATCTAGCTTTGTAGTTAAAGAATATAATACAGACAAACTAAATGTAGCTACTATAGGTAATGTAGTTAAGCAAATGCATATTCATGTAGTAGGACGTTTTGAAAATGACCCTGTATGGCCAGCTCCAGTTTGGGGTAATATTCAGTCTAAAGCATATACTGAACAAGAAAAAAATAACTTATTAGAAAAAGTCAAAAATATATTCTAGTTAGACTAATCTTGATTAATCATCATATACTATTTATTTCAGATAACATTTAAATTATTAATTAGCTATAATATTAAGTAAATATTTTTTTATTTTAAATGGCTTGAATTTCTATGAAATTAAACAAGATATTAATAACAGTTTCAGTTTTATTTATCCCTATACAGTTTTGTTATAGTTTTGCACTTACTACAGGTGGTCAAATCAAAGACATGGCCCAAAGCTATGCTGAAAAAAAATATAATAGACAATATAAAGTTGAGAGAACTTATGATAGAGGATTATCTGTAGTTTTAGGAGAGTATGTTGATACAGGCTGGTTATCTAGTAAAAAAGTAAATGAATGTACTGTATTTGTGGCTAATCAACTTGATAATAATCTTGTGAATGCTAACCCTACTGTGCCTAGCATAGACGGGAAGTACAACGTGAATAGTGATAACTGTGGTGAGAATATACTAATGCCGAAAATCAAAAAGTATATAGAAAGTAACTTTATAAAAAATTACTATAGCTTAGATACTATAAGTCTTCATTTGAAAATAAGCTATAACTCATCAGAAAACTATCGTGATCTTGAAAGATTGTCTTATAAAAATAAACGTACTTATGAAATATTTAATCAAGACAATAATTGGCTATTAAGTGCAGAAGAATGGTTTGCTAAATATAAAGGCCAACTTAAAGTTAAAAGTATTGCTATAGATATTTACAACCAACCTAAAAATCCTATGAGTATGACAAAAGCAATAGAGTTTGGCTATAATCTTGATTCTTATTTACGTTATTTGACAGATAGTAATAATATACAAGGGCTTTATATTCACGTAACTTCTTTAAGTTCTCAAGAGCTGAAAGATAAAGGTGGTTCCAAAACTAAAGTTGAATTATCAAAAGAACATCCTAGAGGAGTTATTTATAATTACTATTTTGGTATAGCTAATGCAAAAAATGAGCCACTTACAAAATCAAATATATTTGAACATGCCTATCTTACAGATTCTAATAGTGAAACTGGTTACATACTTGTTAAAGATTCAAAATACTATCAGCCGATTGAGAAAATATTAGCTAAAAAATAAAAGCTATTGGTTAATAAGCTACTAAAGTTTATAGAAATGAATATATTAAGCCTGTTGTAACGATATTTACAGATGTATTGTTAAAATTTCTGACATAAATATAATTCACACCAACACTTAAGTTGTCGATAAATTTAACAGGTGTTCCTAAGCTAATAGGGAAAATTACAAATCCGGTTTGAGAGTTATCACTATTAAGATATGATTCAGGAGCATTATTCGCATTGTCTATATTGAGTATATTATTATGACTAAGGCCAGCTCCTACACCAGCACTTAAATTTAAGTAATTATTTATTTTATAATAGTATTTTAAGATGCCCATATAGTTATTATTGACTAATGTAGTAGAATACTGCTTAGATATGGCAGCAGCATAGCCAAATTCAGCACCAAAGGATTTTGTAAATCTATATCCAACAGTCGTAAATACTATACCACTGGGAGATCCAGCCGTAGCTTGCCCCCATCCTCCACTAACTCCTACAAATGGTGCGGGTTCGAAATCTTTACTATTTATATCATCAAAGTTATATACGTTGTAATAGCTTTTTTTATCAAGTATATCCTCATCATGGAGAGGTTCTGAAGCAAAAGAAAAGTGTGATGTGATCAAAGCTATGATAGTATAAAAAAATATCTGAATCTTATAATAAATTGTAGTCAATTTTGACTCTAATAATTTACCAAGAATAGTCATTCTAGAACTTCATAGAATATCAGTTATTTTTACCACATATTATATGTGTGCCTTGACAAGCTTTTGAAATATAAAAAGTAGGCTTTATATTAAATTTTTCAAAATAGTTTTTTTCTAAGTAGTCAGTATAATCCTTCAAAAGTTTAGTCGGCAGAAGGTGTATAGTTGAGCCTCCAAAACCGCCGCCCGTCATTCTAGCTCCATAAACTCCAGCAAAACTTTGAGATAGCTCGACTAAGTAATCAAGTTCATAACAACTAACTTTATAATCATTTTTTAAAGAGTTATGAGATTGGTACATTAGGTTACCTAAATCATTCCAATCTTTACTTATCATTGCATTAGTAGCATCTATTACTCTTTGATTTTCTGTGTAGACATGCAATGCCAGTTTATAGTCTTCGTTCTTAAAATTAGCTTTAGTATGCTCTAATTTTTGTATATCTAGCTCACGCAGTGATTTTATATTATTAAATCTAGCTATATCTTCACAAACTTGACGACGTTTGTTATAGGCAGAGTCTGCTAGATTATGTTTGATATTTGTATCACAAATAAGTACCGATAGATTGTCAAGTTCAAAAGGTATGTTGTTACAATGATTATCATTACAATCAATCATTGTTGCAGCATTCTGCTCTGAAAATAAACAAGCCATCTGATCCATAATTCCACATTTTGTACCAATATATTCATGCTCGACTTTTTGAGCAATTTCTGCAAGCTCAAGTTTAGAGATGTTTAGTTTATAGATCTCATTATAAGCATAAGCTAATGCAGTATTTAAAGAAGCAGATGATGAAAGACCAGCTCCAAAAGGTAAATCACTAAAGATATAAATATCCGCACCTCTGATATCTTTATGGAAATCTAATTTAATTATATTTATAACGCCTTTTATATAGTTTTGCCATGTGTTTGATACTTCTTGGTTTATTTCATTGATATTAAAAGAAGTTGAGTCATCAAGATTTTCACTATAGACATTTACAACATTATCACTTCTTGTTGCTATAGATATAAAAGTGCCTTTGTTGATTGCAAATGGCATTACATAACCACTATTATAATCAGTATGTTCTCCAATTAAATTTACTCTGCCAGGCGAGAAAAAAACTTGGGGAGTTCTACCATAAAGTTTAACGAAACGATTGATTAGATTATCTTTGATACAGTCCATCATAATTATAGCTCTCTTAAAACTTGTGCCGCTAGCTCTGGAGTAATATCTCTTTGCGATTCTCCAAGCATTTCAAAACCAACCATAAATTTCTTAACTGTCGCTGAACGCAACAATGGCGGATAGAAATGTGCATGAAGTTGCCAGTAATCAGATTCTGTAGCATTTATTGAACCGTGCCAGCCCATTGAATATGGGAATGAAGTATCAAATAGCTTATCGTATTTTACTAATAATGTTTTAAGAGCATTGGCAAGTGATCTTCTTTGCAAATTATTCAGATGATTAATATGAGCGCATTTGAATTTTGGTAGCAATAATGTTTCATAGGGCCATGTTGCCCAAAATGGTACAACGATTAACCAGTCATCATTTTGATAAACAATTCGGTCTTTTTCATTTATTTCTCTATTAGCATAGTCTAACAGCATATTAGACTTGTTTTTCTCAAAGTATTGTTGTTGCGATTTATACTCTTTTTGAGCCTCTGTTGGTAAGAAGTCACAAGCCCAAATTTGTCCATGCGGATGAGGATTTGAGCAACCCATAATTGAACCTTTATTTTCAAAAACTTGCACCCACTGATATTTTTTACTGAGTTCACTAACTTCGGCTGCCCATAAATCTACAACTTTAGTTATATCTTCTTCTTGCATTGATGCCATTGTCAGATTATGTTTAGCAGAAAAACAAACAACCTTAGCAATACCTGTAGCACCACTTAATTGAAATAAATCGTCATTTATTTCAAGTTTAGGGTCTATCTTTTCCTTAGAAAGTGCTGAGAAATCATTCTCAAATACAAAAGTTTCTTTGAAGTCAGGATTTACTTCTCCATTTGCTCGAGTATTAGTTGGACAAAGATAACATTTATCATCATACTCAGGAAGGGTGTTTTTTTGTGTTTCTTCTGATTGACCTTGCCAAGGTCTATTTAATCTGTGAGGAGATACTAATACCCATTCGTTAGTCAAAATGTTTTTACGACGATGGGAGAATTTTAGTTGTGAGACTGTAGTCGAAATCTTCATTTATAATTAAAAAAATGTTGTTTTGTATTTTGAGTATAGTATATCATGAGTAATTGGAGTGTTTAGTAAAAATTAATGTAGGAAGTTTGTATGCAGAGTGAGAAAAAAATAAATTTTGTAGTCATTCGTGTGGCTATAATAGCAGCACTTGCTGGTTTACTTTTTGGTATGGATATTGGCTATGTCAATGGTTCATTACATTTTATATCCCAGACATTTGACTTAAGTGTTGCTGAGAGTGGTCATGTATCTAGTGTATTGTTGCTGGGTGCTGCTTGTGGAGCGTTATGTAGTGGCTTTTTATCAAAGCACTATGGACGTAGAAAAGTTTTATTAATTGCAGCTGCTATATTTTCTATATTTACAATTGTAGGTATTTTAGCTCCAAATTATGAAGTGTTTATTTCATCAAGATTTGTTTTAGGAATAGCAGTAGGTATAGCTTCATTTATAGCTCCATTATATTTATCTGAAATCGCTCCAAAAGAGTTTAGGGGAGCGCTTATAGCTTTGTATCAGTTAATGATTACTATTGGCTTATTTTTGGTTTTCCTGACAAATTCCGCATTAGAAAGTACTGGTTCATGGAGAATAATGTTAGCTGTATTAGCAGTTCCATCTGTGATAATGTTTTTTGGGTGTTTGACGTTACCAAGAAGCCCAAGATGGCTAGTGTTAAAGGGTAATAATCAAGAAGCTGCGTTAGTCCTTAAAAAGATAAGATCAAGTGAAGCTGAAGCTCTAGAAGAGCATGAGGAAATTAGACAAACAACTCATACAGGAGTTAGTGTCTTTTCACTACTTAAGAAAAAGTTTTTTATAAAGGTAGTATTACTAGGTATTGCTTTACAGGCATTTCAACAGTTTACTGGTATGAATGCTTTTATGTATTATTCAACAGATATTTTCAAACTAGCAGGATTTACTAATCCTTCAACATCAACAATAGTAATTGGTTTACTGAATATGTTGACTACGTTCTTAGCTATTAAGTATGTTGATAAGTTTGGACGTAAACCTATTTTATACTTTGGATTAAGTTTACTTATTACATCATGTCTTGTAGTAGGATTTATATTTAAAGCTCACTTTGAATATGGCCAACCAATGGTTTTATCTCAGACACTACAATGGACGGCTCTAATTTTCTGTTTATTGTTCATTTTTGGTTTTGCTATATCTATGGGGCCTGTAATTTGGATTTTATGTTCAGAGATTCAGCCTATCGAAGGTAGAGACTTCGGTGTTACAGTTTCAACTATGAGTAACTGGATTTGTAATGCTATTATTGGTAACTTTGCATTAACTTGGCTGACATTTCATCCAGATAGTACATTCTTTGGATTTGCTATATCTTGTATAATTTGCGTTTTATTTGTGAAGTTTTTTGTACCAGAGACAAAAGATGTATCTCTAGAGGAAATTGAAAATAATCTAAGAGCTGGCAAACGTCTAGCTAAGATTGGTAGTTAATTTGTAAATTATTGAGTAACTAGTGAGGTTGAAGTATGGATGCTCATCAAGAATATAGAAGAATAGTTTATTTGATAGCGGCAATAGCAGCATTAGGCGGGTTGCTATTTGGTTTAGATCAGGGGTTTATTGGTAATGCTGGTGACACTCTCAATAAGCTATATGGTTTAGACCCAAATGCTGCTGGTAGCTTCAATGCTATATTAGCAACAGGAGGTATTTTAGGTACTATTTGTAGTGGCTTTTTTACTAGATTCTTTGGTAGAAAAAATACATTAATGATTGCTGGATTTGCTTTCCTGGTAGGTGCTTTGATTTCATCTTTTTTGCCACCTATTGATATATTAACTTCATGTAGATTTTTACTCGGTTTTGGAGTTGGTTTGGCATCATTTGCTACTCCGTTATACCTTGCTGAAACAGCACCGACTAAGATTAGAGGAGCAATTTCAACACTATTTCAGCTAATGATAACTTTTGGTATATTTTTGATTTCTCTGACCAATATTATTATTGTGATGTGGTTGGGGCATCAAGAAATTTCATTAACTATGATGTTTAGTGTTATTACGTTCTTCGCATTTTTGATGTTTGTTGGGTGTTTTTTCTTACCTAAAAGTCCAAGATGGTTATTATCAAAAGGTAGAGACAGTGAAGCTCATAAGGTTCTTTCAAGACTAAGGGCTGCTCATGAGATTGATAAAGAAATTGCTGAAACCAAAAAAGTTCTTAATACAGATCATGGTTCAGTTGTAGAGAGTCTAACTAAAAAATATTTCTGGAAAATATTGATCGTTGGTGTAATTATTCAAATGTTCCAACAATTGGTTGGTATTAATATGATGATTTATTATGCACCTCATTTTTTATCTGATGTTGGACTTAATGTATTAGTAGCAGCTCTTGCCGTGTATTTGGTTAACTTCTTATCTACATTCCCAGCTATAAGATGGGTCGAAAAATGGGGAAGAAAGAGGTTGTTAACAGTCGGTGCTATTGTGATGATGTCTTCATTGATAGTGTCTGCTATATGTTTTTACTTCATTAAGCATACTCAAGATCCAGCTGATTTTATCAAATATGTATTGCTTATATCTTGTTTGGTATATATTTTTGGTTTTGCTTGCTCATGGGGACCGGTTGCATGGACCCTTTGTTCTGAGATTTTCCCTATTAAAACTAGAGAGATAGGTATGACAGTTACAACAGTTGTTAACTGGACATTTGCAGGATTTGTGATTGCAAATTCAAATGTTATTATGACAAAAGTAGCATTTGGTGATGTTATCATATTCCTAGTTTATGCAGCATTTTGTTTAGCAGCTATATTTTTCTTAAAAATGTTTGTACCGGAAACTAAGGACACTAGTTTGGAAAAAATTGAAAATAATCTTATTTCAGGTAAAAAACTTCGTGACTTAGGTCATTAGTTGCTTCTTAATAAAGTTGTATATTTCTACCAAATAATGTATCCTAAGCTTTGTAATTACTAATAGTTAAATCAAAAAATAAGGAACTATAATTATGAAAGCTTCAGCTAGACATTTATTAGTACAATCAGAGTCTGAGTGTCAACAAATTAAAAAAGATATATCTGAAGGTAAAATAACTTTTGAAGAAGCAGCTAAAAAACATTCTTTATGTCCATCAGGAGCTAGAGGTGGTGATTTAGGTACTTTCTCTCAAGGTCAAATGGTTCCTGAGTTCGATAAAGTTGTATTCAACGATGAACTTCACAAAGTTCACGGTCCTGTTCAAACTCAATTTGGTTATCATTTATTAGAAGTTACATCTCGCGGATAATTTTAAATTTCTCAAAATTTTCAAATTATTAAATAAATTTCTCATATAAAAATTTACGGACAAAAATGAATTCTGAAACTAAAAAAGATTTTAGTCAGCTTGGGCTGAATCAAGATATTATAGACACTGTTATAAAATTAGGATACGAAAATCCAACACCTATTCAACAGTATGCTATTCCATATATCTTATCGGGTAGAGATGTGCTTGGTCAAGCACAGACGGGTACAGGTAAAACAGCAGCTTTTGCATTACCTTTAATAAACAATATGGATATGGAATCTCGAGATAGAGCTCCTCAAGTATTAGTACTTGCTCCAACAAGAGAACTAGCAATACAAGTAGCAGAACAGTTTGAGGCTTTTGCTAAAAATATATCAAACCTAGATGTTACATGTATATACGGTGGTCAAGAATATGGCTCTCAAATAAGAGCTCTTAAGCAAGGTGTAAAAGTTGTAGTAGGTACAACAGGACGAGTAATGGATCATATTGAGAAAGGTACATTACAACTAGATAACTTAAGAGCATTAGTATTAGATGAAGCAGATGAAATGCTCAGAATGGGCTTTATTGATGATGTTAGATACGTTCTAAGTCATGTATCAGATGAGTGTCAGAGATTACTTTTCTCAGCGACTATTCCTACTGATATAGCGGATATTATCCAAGAATATCTAAGAAATCCTTGTAAAATACAAGTAAAAGCAAAAACAAAAACAGCAAATACTGTGACGCAGAAGTTCATGGTTATTAAAGGCTTTAGAAAGATAGATGCTTTAGATAGATTGCTTGAAGTTGAAGAAACTGACGGAGTTATTATATTTGTTAAAACTAAAACAAGTACCATAGAAGTAGCTGATAATCTAAAGGCTCTTGGTTATAAAGTGGCTGCTATTAATGGGGATATGCAACAATCTCAGCGTGAGTATATAGTTGATCAATTCAGAAGTGCTAAATCTGATATATTAGTGGCTACTGATGTAGTTGCCAGAGGTATAGACCTTGAGCGTATTAGTCATGTGATTAATTATGATATGCCAAATGATACAGATACATATGTACATAGAATTGGTCGTACAGGTAGAGCAGGTCGTGAAGGAACATCTATCTCTCTAGTTCCACTAAAAGAAATGAGATTTTTGCGTACTTTAGAGAGATTTACAGGCTCTCCGATGCAAGAAGTATTTATGCCAAGTGCCAAAGATTTAGCACAAAGTAGAATCGATCACTTCAAAACTAGAGTCGCTTCAGCATTAGATAAGAACAAGTCTTTGGATAAATACAAAGAAATTATCACGGGTATTCGCGATGAATTAGAGTTAGATTCAGATGAACTTCTAGCAGTACTTACTTTATTAGCACAAGGTAAGAAGTCGTTTTTCCCAAGAGAAATTCAAGCTAGAGATGACAGATCTCAAAGAGATAGGAATTCTAGAAATAATCCTAGAGATGGTCGTAGAAATGATAGATTTGAGCGTAGAGGTGAGCGCGGTGATAGAAATAACCGTTTTGAAAGATCAGATAGAAAACCTCGTAGAGCTGTAAATATTGATTTGACGACATATAAACTTGAAGTTGGTCGCGATAATGATGTTCAGCCTAGAAATATTGTTGGTGCAATAGCTAATGAGGGAAATATTGATAGTAAGCATATTTGTAACATTTCTATTCAAAAAGATCATACATTAGTAGATCTGCCAGCTAACTTATCTCCAAAAGTTATCAGTCATCTCAGAAAAGTTTGGGTTGCGGGTAAAAAGTTAAATCTTATAGCTAGATAATACTGATTTCTTATATTCTCAAATAAATAATTTCTCTCTGTACACGATAATTTTTTCATATTTTAAGTTCCTTAGTAGTTTTATTGAATATTTTGAGACACAAGGAGAAATCATTGCTATAAAATCCAATTTTTTGAATAGCATTTACAATCATGTCTAGT
>NZ_VXKO01000025.1:0-35338 GCF_008711475.1 Francisella sp. SYW-2
CTTGTGCCAATTGAATATTTCAGATAGACTTCCTCTTAGCTGATTAAAGTACTTTTTCATCTTTCGCAAATAATGAATATATAAGGCTTTAATCAGTCCTTTCAATATTTTTTATCGTGTACAGAGGGAATTGATATTAAAAAGTTTTAATATTTGTAAATTCACCTATTTAAAAATCTAATTTATAATCAAAATCATTTGTTTTTTTATATTTACAACAATATAAAGTTACTATTAGAAGTGATAACCAAGGGATAAATTTATAAAAATTTACTCTTAACTAATATTTCCTATACATCTGAATATGTTAATATAATTTTCCAAAACTAATTTAATACCCAAAAAGCTAACTATGAAAAAATTTCTATCCATTACAATTATTATATTTGTAACATTATCAGCCTCTTTTGCTAGTAACTGGCCTAGTGGATATATACCCAAAAATCAAATCATAAATATAGATAGTATTATCGGAGCTCCTCCAAGTACAGATTCATTAGCATTTTCTAGTGACAAAGCGATATCAGAAGCAGTATTTAGCCAAAATAAAAATACTACTGATTACAAAATAGCAATTCATGACGCATCTAATGACCAAGATGTTCATATTGCTGATTTTAGCAAAGCTTTTGGCCAAGAAATCACTAAAGACAAAACTCCCGCAATATACACTTTATTAAACAGATCAACGACTGATGTATCGAATATAAAGCAATCAGCTAAAGAAAAATACAAGAGAATAAGACCTTTTGTGTTTTTTGACAGAGAACCTTGCGATTCTGATGAAGATCCTAGTAGCTATTCATACCCTTCTGGACACTCATCTAGAGCTTGGAATTACGCTATGATTCTAGCAGAGCTAAAACCTCAAACAGCTAAGCAGCTTTTTGAGTTAGCTGATAGAAAATCCCAAAGTCGAGTTATTTGCGGAGTACATTGGAAAAGTGATATCCAAGCTGCTAGAACTGTAGCTTTAGCAAACTTTGCAATTTTGAATGGAAACCAAGAATTTCTAAAAGATTTAGAAAAAGCTCGAAAAGAAATTAATCAATAAGTCTACAGCACCTGTTTTACTACTAAACTTTTAACAATACTATACTTATCAACAAACTCAAATCCAGCTCTACGAGCTTTTTTAATATAATCATTCTCACTACCAAACACCTCTTTAAAAGCTTTCATAAGAGCTATCATCTTAGTATTATCAAGCTTTCTTTCGCGTTGGTATTTATCTAGCGTTGAGATATGGCCAATTAATCTACCTTTAGCAAAAGCTTCACTTACAACTTTGCTCAAAGCTATAACATCCTTAAAGCCAATATTTACACCCTGACCTGCTAAAGGATGGATTGTATGGGCAGCGTCACCGACTAGTACAACATTACTTTTAATATAGCTCTTAGCGTGACGTTGAATTAGTTCAAAGCTAAATCTTTTTGATAAAAGTTTTACACTCCCAAGAGTCTTATTAATTGCTTTTGCTAACTCTAATTCAAACTTCTCATCAGCTAAACTCATTAAGAAATCAGCATAATCAGTTTTTACAGACCAAACTATCGAAGCTTTATTAGGATTTTCTAACGGTAAAAATGCTAAAACTCCCTTATCATAAAACCTTTGATATGCTGTTTGATTATGTTGTTTTTCAAGCTCAAGAGTTGCTACTATCGCAGTATGTTTATATGGTTTAACTTTAGTTTCAAAATTAAAGTAATCTCTAACAAAAGAGTTAGCTCCATCTGCGCCGACGATCAAGCTAGTTTCGACAATTTTATCAGCTAAAACAACTAGTTCAGTATTGCCATTCTTTTGAATTTTTTCTATTTTCTGATTCGTAAAAATCTCAATACCCGTATTACTAATTTCAGTAAAGAGAGCTTGTGTTATAACATCATTTTCTACAATATTACCCAAACTATGCTCAGATATCTCTTCTGCTGAAATAGTAATACTTTCACTAGGAACATCATCCCAAACACACATTTGATAATATGGTGATATACGATTGCTTTTAATGGCATTCCAAACACCCAAATCTTGTAACAATCTCTTAGATGTATGATTAACCGCACTTACTCTAGTTTCTACTCTGTCTGAATTGAGATGCTTATAATTCATTTCTCTTGCTTCTATTACAGCGACTTGTAGACCATTTTGATGCAAAGATAAAGCTAAACTAAGCCCAACCATACCACCACCAACAATCACTACATCTTTTTGGATATTTTTAATGTTCATCTTCAACCACCTTTCTCATTAGTGTTGAACCTCTTGTCAGCTTACCCATCATCATCCGAGATAGAACTTTTTTAGCCAATTTGCTTCTTTGTAACAAGTGTAATCCAACATTTCTACTTGCCACAAATTTAAAATCATTTGATACAAACCATTTCACAAATCCATGTGTAATATTAATTGTTCTATCATGATCTGGTTTTCTGACTTTGGCAAACTCTTCTAAAACTGCTGTTATAGAGCTTTGTGAAAAATCACTTTCAACAAGTAAATCATATAAAAAGCCGATATCTCGAATACTTAAATTCATGCCTTGACCAGATACAGGATGTAAAAAATGCAAAGCATTACCAAAAAATAGTACATTATCTTTATATACTTCATTTGATTGAACAAGATATAAAGGAAAAACAGCAGGCTTAGTAGCAACTTCAATCTGACCTAATCTATAACCAAATCTATCTTGAACCAGTTCCTCAAACTCTTTTTTACCTAAGTTTAACTTTGCTTCTGAGTCTTCTCGATCAACAGTCCAAACACAGCCCATTATAGTTTTTGCTTTGGGAAGCATTGCAAGTACTCCATCAGTCATAAACCTCTCAAATGCTGTATTATCATTATCAAGATCTGTTTGGATATCAAAAACGACTGCATCTTGTTTGTAATCGGTAGTTTGAGCTCCTACATTTAGCATTTTACGTATACTTGAGTTTGCACCGTCACAAGCAATTATTAGCGAAGCCTGTATTATTTTATCTTGTTGTTCTTGCTCAACAACTAGCGAATAATCATCAGCATTCTTTTGCAAACTAACGACATTAGTCTTAAAAGCTTTTTCGATGTTTTCATTTTCCGCAACATTCTGCAATGCAACTGCTAATAGTTCTCGCATTGGAGCAATAGCCCCAAGAAATGGCAGATTCTCATCCTTAGCAAAAATCTCAGCTCTACCATATCGTCCTTTATCAGAAACATGAACTTTTTTTATGGATTGAGTTTTACTAGCAACTTTATCCCACAAACCAAGAGTATTCAAGAATGCAATCGATGAATAAGATACAGCTATACTACGGTTATCATTTTTGACTTCTAGTTCATCTTTTTCAATATGAATAATTGTACAACCTGTCTTTGCAAGGGCTAAGGATGTAAGTAAACCAACAACTCCACCACCAACAATTGCTATATCGTATTTAATATTCATAGAATAACCTAAACTTTCTCGCTATCAATCAATAACACTGCAACCTTTGTATACTCTAACAACTCTATAAAATCTTGTTCACACTCATCATTATCCTCAAAAGCTTCATAATCCATATATGATATTTGCATTAAATCATTAATTGCTTCTTTTACTTCTTTATCTTTTGAATTTTCGAAATCTAGTCCAAATAATCCAACACCTGATAAAAAACCCTTTATCCAATATGTAAGAGCTTCTGCTTTATAAGTTCGCTCTTCTTCATCTTCTGGTAGGAAAAGGTCAAAAGTTAAACCTTTCTCATCAAATTGCGACTTTGTATAATCATATAGTTTTTTCATAGTTTGTAGTGCCGATGTAGCTACTAAGTCTCCTTCTTGTATAGACTTTGTCATCAAAGAATCCGACCAAGCAGTAAATTTAACTTCAGCACCAAAACTAAATAATGCACACAGTAAGCCATGTGCTTCTGAGGCAGAAGTCAAGGCTTGCATTACTTTTAGAGCTTCTACAACATCTTCAAAATTAGGTTTCTCATTTTTCATAGATAGAATTTATTTTATATATTACTAACTGATATTTTACTTCATATAGATAATTAGTTATAGGTCTTTTTTAATACTATTAGTCTAAAAAAATATTCATTTCTTGAACAAGAAAATAGATAGCTTAAATCAAACAAAGTCAAGCAATATATCTATAAACTTTTTACCATAAATCATTCAAACGCCGCATTTAGTCGTTTATAATAATCATGTATTCAAAAGTTTAGTTGTCTGGGTTATTGGTGATTTAGCTACAATCTTGAGCCGATACTACTTAGAATAGGGAGTCTTGGTATCCCAACTAGAGAGCAAGCTTTGGTGCCTAGCACTTACAAAGAAGCCCAACGTTGAGATTATGACACCCACTTGATACCAAATGGGATCAAGAATATTGGGCTAAAACGGTACTCCGGACAACTAATTATTTATAGTCTTAGTCATGAATAAAGATAATATACGCCAAAAGCTCTTAAACATTAGAAATAGTTTAGGTAACAAGGATAAGTTATCCTCTAAAATAAACCTTAGAGTTATAGACTATATTCAAAACAACTTTTCAGATCCAAAAATAGCTAGTTTTGTTTCACTCAAAAATGAAGTCAACACATCACTGATTAATGACAGCTTTAAAAATATTTATTTACCTATAGTTCATCCTTTCATAAAGCATGGAATGTGGTTTGCTAAGGATTCAAAAAAATATTATTTAAATAAATATAAAATAAAAGAACCTAAATATTCAGCAAAGGATATTATCTCAGCTTGGGAGCTTGATATTGTTATAGTACCAATTGTTGGTTTTAATCGTAACAAATTCAGAATGGGAATGGGAGGAGGCTTTTACGACTATACTCTAAGCTTCAAAAAGAACTCTAATTCCCCTTTAACTATAGGCATAGCCTTTGATGAACAGCAAAATAATGATATTATCATAGACATATATGATATTAAGCTTGATTTAATTATTACACCGACAAGGATATTATGAGACATGGATAGTACAGCTGTAGCAACTCAAATTAAAAGTGAAATACTATCCAAAATTGATTCTCAAGCATTAATTGAAGTAATAGATGAGACGCACAAGCATACTAAACATAAAGGGTTTGTTGAAGGCAAATACCACTATGTCATTAATATCTCTTCTAAAAAGTTGAGCGACTCCTCAAAAATCAAAGCTCATAAGGAAGTATTTAAATCTGTAGAAAAGCTCATGCCATATATCCATGCGTTATCAATAAAAATCAAGCCGGAGTAAAGCAATGTTTGATTTTATTATACACTTTAATGAATACATAAATTATTTTATAGATATGCTAGGCGTGTGGTTTTATATACTACTGTTTTTTATAGTTTTTTGTGAAACTGGCATAGTTCTAGGTATTTTTTTTCCTGGTGACTCGCTTTTATTCACAATAGGCTTAACTGCCGCTGCAACAAGCATCAACATTCATTTAGCAGTTCTGTCAATCTGCTTAGGAGCTATTATAGGAGACTCGTGCAACTATATTACGGGTAAATTTATAGGAGAGAAACTATTTAGCACACATGCTAGAATTCTCAAAAAGGCATACTTGATCAAAACCAAAGAGTTTTTGGACAAATATGGTACAAAAGCAATAATTTTTTCACGCTTCATAGCTTTTGTTAGAACAATTACTCCTTTTGTTGCTGGAGTCAGCAATATGAACTATGCAAAATTTGTCACATTAGGTATCATATCGGCAGTTATATGGTCTTTCTCAATTACCTATACAGTATACTTTTTTAGTGATAACCATTTTGTTAAACAATATCTAAGCTTGATTATTGTTATAGTCATAACAGCAGTTATGATTCAAATGATTCTCAAAGGCATTATAAATAAAATAAAAGCAAAAAGAGCTTAACCTTTAAGTATTATTTTTTTATAATCTAACGACAAAACATTCAAAATGAATAATTTATGGATACCATTTCAGCGTTGTTTCATATTATCCTGCATCTAGATCAATTTATTAGCACATATATTAATATACTTGGTGACTGGACTTATTTGTTACTTTTCTTAGTCATCTTTTGCGAAACAGGACTTGTTGTAACCCCATTTTTACCAGGTGACTCATTACTCTTTGCACTAGGACTTACAGGTGCTGCGACTAGTTTAAATGTACACATATTAGCTCCGATACTTGTAACTGCTGCCGTTTTTGGTGACTCCTGCAATTATTTCCTTGGAAGAATGGTTGGTAAACGGATATTTAAAGATGATGCAAAAATCCTCAAAACAGCTCACTTACTTAAAGCACAAGAGTTCTTTAATAAGTACGGTGCTGCAGCAATTATATTAGCAAGATTCACGCCACTTGTAAGAACATTCATGCCTTTTACAGCTGGTATGGCACGCATGAAATATCCTAAATTTGTATTAATGGGAATTATAGGTGCTTTTATATGGGTTTATTCTATTATTTACCTAGCATTTTTCTTTAGCAACAATGCTTTTGTCAAAAAATATTTCGGTTTATTTGTCATTTTAATTATTGTTGTATCTTTAATACCACCTACAGTATCTTTCATCAAAGCTTTTAAGAACAAGCTATCTAACAAAACATAATTACAAAGACTATTTTTTGCCCAAACTCAAATAATCTATCAAAAGTTTCCGGCTTTTTAATTGCTTACCAGCTAAAGCATAATCAATATGGGCACGAGTAACTTTAGAAATGGCTTTTAAATCCTCAGCTGTCCATGAACTGACTGATTGACTGATTTTCAAGAGGCTTTTACCCACAATGCTATTTGGTATAGACGATAGAGTTCTTTTAAATCCAGTGGCATATATCGAATAATTAAGACTTTCATCAATAGGCACACCATCGACATCACAATCAACATAAACTCCCTGTCCAAGACTATCTAGTAACTCAAGCTCAAACATTCTCAGCAAATATTTATAATTAATTTCATTTATATTTTTTAGAATAAAAGCATATTTTTCAAATAAAAACTCCTCTTCATTAGAATAGTTTAATAACAAATATATCAACTCATTCATGTACTGCAGTGACAATAAATTAATATATGAACTTTGATAAAATGACTCAACAAACTCTACGTTGTAAATTTTAGATAATCCATCTGACTTTTTCGCAAGACTAATTTGTCCTCTTAACTTGACCAAGGGTTGATATAAATTTATTGTTTTTTTATTAACTCTTATTAATCCAGAAATTTTGCCAAATTCTCGAGTAAATATACTCACTAGTAGAGAATTCTCTTTATACTTACGTTGATGTAATATATAAAAATCATATAATTGTTGCATTGATTTTCTCGATAAGCTCGATTAGTTGAGAAGCGTTTCTATATTTAAAATCAGGCAAGTTAAATTTATCTACAAGCTGTTGGATCGTTATTTGTTTAATATCATATTTACTCTTTAGCTTTTGCTGTAGCCATTTTGTCATTGCGACTATATAAGCATCTCCATAAACCCTAAATGATATCTTTTTATCACAAATATACATCTGTATTGTCGAAAAACTATCCTTTACTTCATACCTAATTTGCTCAGGTAGAATAATAGCATCATCAAAGTTAACATCTAATAGAAATTTTTTTACTATATCATTATACATTCTCTTCTCCTTCTGGAGATATAGCTCTTAAAAGTTGTACTTTTTCAACCACTTTATTAGCTGCAAAGATGACCTGCTCTTTTGATGTTTGCAAACCGAATGAGATTCTTATTGTAGATTCCGCTTGATCTGCACTCAGGCCGATAGCAGCTAAAACATGGGATGGCTCAACAGCCTGAGAATTGCATGCAGACCCCATAGACATACAAATACCATCAAGCATTGCTAATAAAGTTTCTCCTTTTACTCCAATAAAAGTAATGCTTAATATACCTGAATAGCTATTATCAAGTTTTGTATTTATCTTTATATCATCAGTTTCTTTAATAATGCCCAAAAAAATATCTCGTAAATCCTTTATGTACTGAAGATTATTCTGTCTATTAGCAAATATCTCTTTAGCAGCTTCAGCTAAAGCAAATATTTGATAGTTCGCCAGTGTTCCAGCCCTTAGATTAAACTCTTGCGCACCACCATGAATCTGTTTTTCTAGTTTAACTCTTGGTTTTTTAGACCTTACATATAAAAATCCCACACCTTTTGGGGCATAAAGTTTATGACCAGATACTGATAGTAAATCAATATTCATATCATTTATATTAATATCAACCTTACCATACCCCTGAGCAGCATCAACATGGAATATCACACCATTTTGCTTAGTTACCTGACCAATTCCACAAAGATCATTTAGAGTTCCTAGCTCATTATTTACAGCCATTAAGCTTACAAGTATAGTCTCTGGTTTAATAGCATTTTTAAGTTGCTCTAAGTTAATCTGTCCAAACTTATCAACATCCAAATATGTGACCCTGAAGCCTTGAGTCTCTAAAGACTTACATACATCAAGTACAGCCTTGTGCTCAACCTTTGAAGTAATTATATGATTACCTTTGTTTTGGTATGCATAAGCAACCCCTTTTATTGCAAGGTTATTCGACTCAGTAGCCCCTGATGTGAAAACAATCTCTCTAGGCAAGACGGACAAAGTTGTTGCAATTGATGATCGAGCCTCTTCAATTTTATTACTAACAAACTCAGCTTGTTCATATGTGGACGACCCCGAGTTAAAAAAGTCAACATCATTATTAATTGAGCTTAGCATTAAATTTTTAACGTTTGCACTGAGAGGCGTTGTCGCTGCATAATCTAAGTAAATAAGACTCATTAAACCCAATAATTCTTTTAATTAATATCTAATATTGCTATTATATCAAATAATTGCGTACATAGTACTTTAACAAAATCGCAAGCTAAATTGGCGCTTGACTAAAGATGGTAAATTTGGTCGATTTCATATTCAAAGAAATAGCCTGTTAGCACGATTTATTAAAATGGCCGAAATAGGTCTAAACAAAACGAACTAACTCGTTAAACAGTTAGTTATGAACATTATATTACTGAAGGAATTAATAAAAAAATGAAGAAAATACTAATAAATAGTAAAAGTAGTGAAGAAACAAGAATTGCTACTCTGGATAACGGAAAACTTATTGACCTAGATATCGAAAACGTAGATAGAGAACAAAAGAAAGCTAACATTTACAAAGGTTACATATCTAGAATTGAACCTAGCTTAAATGCTATATTTGTTAACTATGGTGAGGATAAAAATGGTTTTTTACCATTTAAAGAAGTTTCTGAGTATTATCTAAAAGATGTGCCAAATGGTGAAAATATAGCATCTCTTCTCTCTGAAGGACAAGAATTAATCGTACAGATTGACAAAGAAGAGCGTGGTGATAAAGGTGCTGCACTAACTACATTTATCACACTAGCTGGTTCATACATGGTTTTACTGCCAAACAACCCAGATGGTGGCGGAATTTCTCGTCGTGTTGAAGGTGAAGATAGAGAGAAATTAAAAAAATATCTAAAGGACTTAAATATCCCTAAAAGTATGAGCGTAATCGCAAGAACTGCTTGCGTAGAATGCTCATTTGAAGAATTAAAGCATGACTTCGACAATCTAGTTGAATTATGGAGCTCAATATTCAAGGCTTATCACAAAATCAAAAAGCCTGCCCTACTTCACAAAGAGAGCGACATAATTGTAAGAACAGTTAGAGATCATCTAAAAGAAGATGTTAAAGAAATTATTGTAGACTCTAAGGAATGTTTTGCAGATGTTAAAAGGCAGCTTGGTCTACTTAGACAAAGCTTCGATACAAACAAGGTTAAACTATACAACGAAGAGCTACCGATATTTGCTCAATTTGGTATCGATCAACAGATAGAAAATGCATACAAGAGAGAGATTAGATTACCTTCTGGTGGATCTATTGTTATTGATACTACAGAAGCTTTAGTTGCGATTGATGTTAACTCATCTCGCGCTAACAAAGCAGAGGATGTAGAAACTACTGCTTTCAAAACAAACTTAGAAGCTGCTGAAGAAGTTGCTCGTCAACTTAGAATTAGAGATCTTGGTGGTCTTGTTATCGTTGACTTTATCGACATGTCATTCTATCCAAATAGAAAGCAAGTTGAAGAAAAGTTAATGGAAGCTCTACAGCAAGATAAAGCACGTATCCAAATGTCTCGTATATCTAAACTTGGACTTGTTGAGATCTCTAGACAACGTTTGAGTTCATCAATCAACGAGAGTGTAATGCAAAAGTGTCCTCGTTGTGACGGCCATGGCTTTATTAAAACTACTCAAGCTACAGCACTTACTATTTTACGTAAAATCAGAGCGGAAGCTATCAAAGAAGATACTAATGAAATACGTGTCCAAGTACCTGTGGATATAGCTGCATATATCCTAAATGAGAAAAGAGATAGTATTGTTGAGATTGAAAGAATCTCTGAAGTTAAAATAATGCTAATCCCTAACTTCAACATCGAATCTCCAAAATTTCAAATGCAAAGAATCTGGGGAGCAAGCTACAAGTCTAATCGTACAAGCTCTGATTTGATAGAAGATGTATACAATGTTGAAATTCCTAAAGCAGGTAAAAAGAAAGTAGCCGCTGTAGAGCTAAGTAAGACAACATCAAACAGTGAAAATCAAGCTCCGACGGAGAATAAAAAAGCCCAAGATAATATAGCTAATAAAAATACTCAGAACACTAAAAAAGAGGCTATCAAAGAAGAACCAAAGAAAAAAAGTTTTTTGAGTAAATTGCTAGGTAAACTTGGTGGTAATGCTGAAGATACGACTATTGAGAAGACTAAGCCTCAAGATAAACAACACAAAAATAAAGGTCAAAGGCCTCAACACCCGAAATCTCAAGGTAATAGACAAGAAAGAGATAACAGCCAACGTAATGACCGTAAAAACGATAACAAAAACGATCGTAGTGATAATAAAAATAATAACAAAGGTCAAAAGCCTCAACATCAGAAGTCTCAAGATAATAGACAAGAAAGAGATAACGGCCAACGCAATGACCGTAAAAATAATGACAACAAGAATGATCGCAATAAGAATGATCGTAACAAAAATAGATCAAGTGATAAATTTGATAAAAAGTCAAATAACCGTAGCAATAACAGAAGCAATAACTTAAATCTTAATAATGCAGAAGAAGTTGTCGATATTACTCAGCTCAAATATCAAAATCAAACAGCTGAAAAAACTGATAACATCAAAAAAGTAATATCTAAAAACCCTGAAGAGTTCGTCTCTGTTATGGTTAAAGATGTTTTAGAAAATTATGATAGTCTAAAAGATGATGGAGCTACTAAGGTTGCTACTCAGGAAAGAGCTAAAACAAATAAATATCTAAAATTTGATACTGTTTCTGTAGATAAAGAAATAAGTACTTTGAAAGCTGCACAACAAGCTAGTAATGTAGAAGCTGATAATAAAAAAATTATAGAGACTGACAATGTTCAAGAAGAGCAAGTAAAAGAAACAGTTGAAGTAGTAGATAAAGTTGTCGTCAAAGAGGAGCAGCCAAAAAGAATAAAAAAAATAGATAAAAGTAATGAAACTTCTGAACAAAATGATCTTAAAAAAGAAAAGCCTAAAGCTGCTAAAAATAATAAAAAAGAGAAAGTGGTAGAAAAAGCTAATAAACAGGATCAAATTAAGCCAGAATATATAAATTACTCTCCAGCTATTGATTTTGAGTCTCAGACAATAATCTAAACTAAAAGGCTATTAAATCTAATGTTACACTACCCTCAAATTGACCCAGTTGCTTTACACTTAGGTCCAATTAAAGTTCATTGGTATGGTTTAATGTATTTGTTCGGTATTTTTGCTGGATGGTATTTGATGAGGTATCGCGCAAAAGTTAAAACTTGGGCACCTATCAAACCAGAGCAAGCAGGAGATTTAACATTTTATATTGCCTTAGGTGTTATATTGGGAGGTAGGATTGGATATATAATCTTTTACAACCTTCCTTATTACTTCCATAATCCAGCTCAAATGTTTTTCTTATGGGATGGTGGCATGTCATTCCATGGGGGATTTATAGGTGTATTAATAGCATTTGCACTATATGCACGCAAACTTGGAGTAAACTTCTTTGACCTTGGTGAATTTGTAGCTCCAGTTGTGCCTATAGGTTTAGGTGCTGGCAGAATTGGTAACTTTATCAATGGTGAACTGTGGGGCAAAGTTACGGACTCACCAATAGGTATGGTATTTCCCACTGGAGGTCCTTTACCTAGATACCCTTCCCAGCTCTTTGAATTCTTCTTAGAAGGTGTTGTACTATTTACAGTATTATGGATAGTTAGTATCAAAAAAAGACCACGCTACTTAATATTGGGGTTATTTATGTTCTTATATGGTAGCGCTAGGTTTATTTGTGAATTCTTTAGGCAACCAGATCCTCAATATGGCTATATATTCTTTAACTGGATGACTATGGGACAAATATTATCTATTCCAATGATAGTATTAGGAGCTGCAATTCTTATTATGGTATTTATTAAAACAAGGAAGAGTAAATGCGAGAGTATCTAAATTTTCTCAAGTATATTAAAGAAAATGGTACTATAAAAGGTGATAGAACTGGTACTGGGACTAAAAGTGTTTTTGGCTATCAGATGCGCTTTGACTTACAAAAAGGTTTCCCCTTAGTTACTACAAAAAAAATTCATATCCCAAGTGTAGTTCATGAACTATTATGGTTTTTAAGTGGTAGCACAAATGTAAAATATCTAAACGATAATAAAGTTAGAATATGGAATGAATGGGCAACTGAAGATGGAGAGTTGGGTCCGATATATGGTAAGCAATGGCGTGATTTTAATGATCAAGGTATAGATCAAATTACTGAAGTAATTGAAATGCTAAAAACCAATCCAAATTCACGCAGAATCCTAGTCTCAGCATGGAACCCTTGTGTTGTACCTTCAGAAAAAATTTCTCCTCAAGAGAATGTTACAAAAGGTAATTCTGCCCTACCACCTTGTCATGCAATGTTCCAATTTTATGTTGCTGATAACAAGCTATCTTGTATGCTCACACAGAGAAGTGCAGATGCGTTTTTAGGCGTTCCATTTAACATAGCAAGCTACTCATTACTAACGCACATGGTTGCTCAGCAATGTGACCTTGATATTGGTGAATTTATTTGGTCTGGTGGCGATTGCCATATTTATAACAACCATATTGAGCAAGTAAATGAACAGCTTAGTAGAGAGCCTTTAGACTTACCAACACTCAAAATCTTAAGAAAGCCAAGCTCTATATTTGATTACAAATATGAGGACTTTGAATTTCAGAATTATAAATACCACCCAGCTATAAAAGCCAAAATTTCTGTATAAGGATATTATAAAATGAGCCAACTATCTCTTAATAAAAAGAAAATTCCAATTCTTCTATTAGAAGGTATTCACTTAAATGCTCTTGAGACATTCAAAGCAGCTGGATATGAAAATATTGAACTACTAAACACAGCTCTTGAGGGCGAAGAACTTATCAATAAACTCAAGGATTTTAAAATTGTTGGTTTGCGCTCTCGTACGCAATTAACAAAAGAAGTACTAGAAAAATCCCAACATCTAACAGCTATCGGTTGCTTCTGTATTGGTACTAACCAAGTTGATCTAAAAACAGCTCAAAATCTAGGAATACCTGTATTCAACGCGCCATTTTCAAATACTCGTAGTGTCGCTGAGCTTGTATTAGCTGAAGCTATCTTATTGATTCGCAATGTAATTGATAAAAATGCTAAAACTCATCGTGGTGAATGGCACAAATCAGCTGACAATGCTAATGAAGTGAGAGGTAAAACTCTTGGAATTATTGGCTATGGTCATATTGGTATGCAGCTTGGTATATTAGCTGAAAGTGTAGGCTTAAATGTCATCTTTTATGATGTTGAAGAAAAGCTTCCTTTAGGTAATGCCAATGCTGTAGAAAGTTTAGAGACTCTACTTAAAAACTCTGATGTTGTTTCACTACATGTACCTCAGTTATCTACAACTGCAAATATGATTTCTACCAAAGAATTGAGCTTTATGAAAGAAAACTCTGTATTGATAAATGCATCCAGAGGAAATGTGATCGATATCGCAGCTTTAGTTGAGGTTTTAGAAAGTGGTAAGCTCAAAGGTGCCGCTATAGATGTTTTTCCTAAAGAACCTTCTTCAAAGGGTGAAATATTTGAAAGTCCACTAAGAGGTTTTGATAATATTTTCTTAACTCCACATATTGGTGGTAGTACTATTGAAGCACAAGAAAACATTGCTAATGAAGTTAGTGCCAAGCTTATTAAATATTCTGATAATGGTTCGACCCTAAATGCTGTAAACTTCCCAGAATTATCATTACCTAGTCATACTGAAACACATAGAATATTACATATACACCAAAATATACCTGGTACTATGAATGAGCTAAACAAGATACTGGCAGCAAAAAATATTAATGTTGAAGGTCAGTATCTTAGAACTCTAGAAGATATTGGCTACGTTGTAATGGATATTAAATCAACATCTGATGAAGCAAGAGACCTTGTTGATGAATTCAAAAAAATAAAAACAACAATAAAAGCTCGTTTTCTTGTATAAATGTCTCTAGATAAAACTCAAATTATCTCTCAAATTTTAAAACACTCCCCTTCACACATAGTTATCGGTTATAGTGGCGGTGTAGATTCTAGTGTTTTATTAGATATAGCAAAAGATTTAGATATTCCTATCATAGCAGCTTATGTTAATCATAATATCCATCCTGATGCACTAAAATGGCAATTGCATTGCCAAGCAAAATGTAATAATACAAATATAAGGTTCATAGCTCACTCTCTAGATCAACCCCCCAGAGGAGAAAGTTTTGAAGCTTGGGCAAGTAAGCAAAGGATAGATTTCTTCATTGAGATCATGAGTCAGTATTCTAATCCGATTCTTCTACTAGGTCATCATCTAGACGATCAAGCTGAAACATTCTTAATCCAAGCAATAAGAGGGTCAGGATTAGCTGGCTTGGCTAGTATGCCGTACTATAAAGAATTAAATCATGGGAGCGTACTTCGCCCTCTTTTAGATTATACAAAGAAAGATATTCAAGACTATGCAAACCAAAACAAGATTAGTCACATCTATGATGATAGTAATGAGGATATAAAATATCGTCGAAATCTTATTCGTAATCAGATAATGCCAATATTAGAGCAAATTAATCCAAATATTAGCAGAACTCTTTCTCGTAGTGCTAAGATCTGCGCAGAAAGTAATAACATATTACAAAAGCTACTTAATGAAAAATTACAGAAGATTTCTAAAGATAATGGTCTATTTATCTCTGAATTACTTACCTTAGATAATGATATACAAAAAAGTTTGATTCATCATTGGTTTAAAGAAACAACAAATCAAAGTCTAAAAAGTAAACAAATTGAAGAAATACATAAAGCTCTTAGCAATATTCACACTGGTTGGCAATTTGATATCAATAAACAATATCAAATATCTATAGAATATAATCAACTAATAATTAAAAGTAATAACCAATTAAATTTAATCTTAAATAATAAAGACATAATTGAATGGCTCAAAGAGAAATTAAATAACAGCTTTAATGCTGAGGAAATTATAGTCAGAAAAAGACAAGCTTCTGATAAATGTAGATATCAAGGCAGAAACAAAGCAAATAAGTTAAAAGTACTATTCCAAGAGCTGAAAATACCAGCATCAGAACGCTCTAAAGCAAGAGTTATATTACTAAATGATAAAATAATCGCAGTTTATCCTTTTTTTATCTGTAACTAAAGTTATTATCTTAGTTTTTTTATAAGAAATGCTACTATAAACCATAGTAAAATAGTCATGCCTAAGATAATCATAATATGAGTAAACAATCCTTCAAATAAATGAGCTTGCTTAACTAAATCGATATCCTCACTCGCTCCTTTAAATGCTGCTAAGTCAGCAACTTTTGCCCCTATAAATCCCGCAACACTTCCTGTAAAAAGCATATATGATGCTGCTAAAAAACCTGTATATTTTTTATCTTCAACGGAGGTAATCTCAGAAAGAGCAATAGGATCTATAAATAATTCAGATATTCCTAAGAATGCCAAAGCAATAATTACCAATAGCGCTGATGTCGTACCATCCAAACTAGCATTTTTGGCAGCTATAAAGAATAAAATAAAACAGATTAGTTGAAATATAAAGCCAAATGAAAATTTCATCATCCGACCAAAATCATCATCTAAAGACTTTACTCTCTTCCAAATCCAAGCAAGAATCAAACCTCCAAATAATATTGACAGAGAATTCATAGAAGTGAATGTACTAGCCGGTATATCAATCCCAAACAAGTAAGTATCGACATTTCTATGTATAAATATTTCGACAGAAGTATACAACTGCTCATCAAAAACCCAGAAAACTATACCAAATATATAAAAAGGTAATAAAGTAACTAATGATTTACGCGTAGAGAAATCTGTCTTAATAAAAATAATTATAAAAAATAATGTTGTTATACAAGCAACCACGGCTAAAAGATAACCATCAAAAAGATACTCTAAAGCAAAATACGCAAGCACAACCATAATAACTATACTTAAAAGAAGTATAAAGCTATTAAAATATCTAGGTAAGGGTTTCTCAGGAAGAATATCTGGAATATATTTAGAACCAAGCATAAATACTATTAACCCAAATATCATACCAATACCAGCGACTCCAAAACCATAGTGCCAACCATAGTAATGGGCTATCAAGCCACATATCATAGGAGCGAATATACCTCCAAAATTGCCTCCTAAATATAGTAATGTAAATGCTGAATCTTTTTTAGGATCATGGGAACTATACTGCTGCCCCAGTAGGCATGAAACATTACTCTTAAAAAAACCATAACCACAAACTATAAAAGCCATTCCTAGATATAATTTAGCATCTCCTCCAAAACCTAAAATAATATGTCCAATAGACATAAGTGCTGCTCCATAAATAACAGCTTTCTTATACCCTAATACTCTGTCTGCGACAACTCCTCCAACAATCGGCGAAAGATATACCAGAGTCACATATGCCCCAGCAATTGCATAAGAGGTTGTATCACCAAACTTAAGGTGATCAACTAAATATAATATTAACAAAGCTCTCATCCCATAAAAGCTAAAATACTCCCACATATAAATTGCTATGATATACCACAAAGCTTTAGGGTGTTTATTTGAATGGTGGACTGTTTCTTCCATTAACTAACAAGTTTGATTTATATCTAAATAGATTATAAATAAACAAGTTAGTCAGTGAAAGTTTAATTTCAGCTATTAAAAATTATATATTGGCATCAAAATATGAATGGTATTAGTTTATTAAAACTATGCTAATATCAGCATAGCTAATATAAACAAAGGATAGTTATCAATGAAATCTTTACTCAAAAAAACTTTTATCTATATTTCTTTATTATTTATGTTATTTTCGCAATCTATAGCATGCACAGCTGTAACTCTAGTAAATAAAAAAGGTGATGTAGTATCGGGAAGAACCATGGAGTGGGCTCTTGATTGGAACTGGCAGCTTCTCTACATTCCTAAAAACACTTCTCACTATTTAACAGCTCCTAGTAGCACTAACCTGCCGAAACAGGAATACAAATCGAAATATCCAGTATTAGCCACAGGCTTATCAGAAAATGGACAAACTCTTGTAATTGATGGACAAAATAGCCAAGGGCTAAGCCTAAGCGCAAACTATTTACCTGGATTCACAAAATATCAGACTGTAAATAAGAGTGATTCCAAATATGCATCAATAATTGAGTCTACCACCCTTATATTAAGTCAATTTGCCAATGTTAATGAAGTAAAGCAAGCCTTAAAAGAATATAAAGTATGGTCTGATAAAAATATAGAAATTGATGGAATATCTCCAGAAGTTCATTTTTTAATAACAGATAAAAATGGTGCTGGCTTAGTTGTTGAGTACATAGATGGTAAAGTTAAATTCTACAATGTAAACTCAAACGTTAAAGTAATGACAAATTCACCAACATATGACTGGCAATTACTAAACTTAAAGAATTACTTATCACTAGATAATAAAACCCCAACAAATCTTAAAATCAGTGATGTTATAAATACTGAAAAACATGAAAGAACAGTTCAAGATATCAGTGGCTTTCTAGGTGGCGGATTACTTGGAATTCCTGGAGATTATTCTCCTCCATCAAGATTTGTTAGAACAGCTGCAATTGCTTATTATACAAATAACAAAAGTCCTAAAAATGATGATGATCTTGTATCAAAAGTAACTCATATATTACATAATGTTGATATTCCGAAAGGTGTTGTAGCCGATGAAATACAGAATAAGAAAATGTTTGATCATACAGCATACGTAGTAATCAAAGATTTAAATAATAATAAACTATACATAACAACATATAACAAACCTAATAATCCTGTTATTGTGGACTTAAATACTCTAGATAAAGATAATACAAAAAGTTTTGATGTTATCTTAGAAAAACTACCATTCCCAAATAATGATATTACAAATAAATTAGTTGCTATGAATAAAAACTAAACAGTATATCTAATCACTTTCTTTTCAAAAGTTGGTTATAAACCTGCTGAATTCCTTCAGCCTCATTTTGGATTTTATATTTTGATGACACCAAATCATAGCCATTTTGAGCTATTTCATATCTTAATTCATCATTAGACATTAAGGTATCTAACTTTTCAGCAATCTGTTGACTTGATTTTGGTTCTATTAAATAGGCGTTCTGAGCATCAGAAATAATCTCAGGCCAAGCACCAGCTTTAGTAGCAATCACAGCACATTTAGATGCCATAGCTTCAAGAGCTGGCAAGCCAAAGCCTTCTTTATGACTAGCACAAACTACGATATCTAATGCTCTATACCAACTTGGAATCTCTTTGCTATTCTTGATAAACCCTGTAAATATTATCCGTTCTGGCAAACCTGCTTGCTGAACCATTTGCTCTAGTTGTTTTTTGAACTCTAAATCTTTAGGTGTTGCTTCACCAATAACTACAGCTGTCCAATCAGGATATTTTATTAGCATAGCTACTACTGCTTCAATAAACTCATAAGTTCCTTTAGACTTTCTGATTCTGCCAAATATTCCTATACCGTATTTACCTGGTAATTTTCTATTTTGCCACTCTTGAGCCTTATTGTCAGCAGGATAAAAAACTTCCGTATTAACTCCATGCGGCACTATATATGGCGGTCTCTCAAGATATTTCGCAGATATTTCAGATGGACATATAACTGCTTCCATTCTGTTTATATAAAATTTTGTCAGTTTTTTATGATGCCTTTGTGCTACAGAAGTAAAAACTAGTATTATCTTATATCTAAAAACATATTTTAAGATAATGCCCACAAGCATATCGATATTTCTACGTGCATGCCAAATACGCCATTTATCACGCCAACACTTAAATAAAAAATCTCTAAATCTAATTGTCTTAATACCATTAGAATCAATATTAAAGCCCATGCCTACAATATTTATTAGCTTAGCTTGCTCTGGCATCACAGCCAGCATACTAGCATTAATCCCAGAAAATCTACGACCTAATGACAAGGCAACGACTTCAATATCTTTTATATCTTTAGTTTCCACTTATTTAATTATAATAATAGGTTATATCAGACATACTAAAGCAATATCTGATTATTTACAAGAGTCTCAAAATCCAAGAAATAGTGATTACTAATATTTATTAATCTCTAATAATTGTAATCTAAGAATTACTAGCTTAAAGTGTTATAATGTTTTCATATATTAGTTATTTGTTTGAAGTAATAGATGTCCTTTTTAAAAAAAATTTGTAATATTTTTTCTTACAAAAAACCCATCATAAAAGACAATACATTCTTGCTATGGGAGCCTTGCACACATAGCCATGCTGAAATAGTTCCTGGATTTGCGAAATATTTACTTGATTTGGGTTACCATGTTTCAATCCTAATCAATCCTAAAAGATACAATGAAGGGTTATTCTGTAGATTTGATAATGAAAATATCTCGTACAATAAAATGTCTAAAAGACAAATTCGCAAGTTTTTCAAAAAAAATAGTTTGGCTAATGTACAAGGGGTACTAATCACAACAATTGGTAAACTATATGATGGTAAAGACCTAAATCAAGCATATAACTCGTTTAATAAACAAATAGATAGAAATAAACTTTTCTTTGTTGAACATGAAATTGATAGCTACTTTGATAATAACTCTGAAACACGTAAGGATATTATCACACTTAGAACAATGGACTACAAAAATGCGACTACTATAGCTGTTAACCCCCACTATTTTGGACAATTCAAGCTAAATAACAAAAACTCTCTAACAACTTTTGTTACTGTTGGTGCAATTTCAGAAAAAAGAAAAAGCACTAAACTGCTTATGAATGCTGTAGAAGAACTAGTAAATACGAGTGTTACTAACTTTAAAATTGTCGTTATTGGTAAAGGAAATATCAAAGATTTACCTACACACCTGCAAAAGTATTTTGATATTAAAGGACGTCTTGATTTCAAAGAAATGTATACTGAAATTGAAAAAGCTGACTTTATCCTATCAGCATACGAAGATAATCCTGACCATATCAAATATATTACTTGTAAGACTAGTGGTACATTTCAACTTGTCTATGGTTTTCTAAAGCCAATTATTATCAGAGAAAGTTTTGCTCCAATAAATGGTTTTAATAATGATAATGCCATACTCTACAAACAAGATGATAATTATGCAGAAGCTATGACTAAAGCAATAGAGTTATCTCAGCACGATTATTTGCAAATGCGCGAAAACCTCAAAGAATACTCAGATCAACTATATTGCCAATCGCTGAAAAATTTACAATGCGAAATTAAAAATAGACATTAATTCTTGAATTGCTTTTCGTTCTTAATTACTTTTCTAATAAGAAATAAACTACGAGTTGGTTGTAATAGGATATATTTGATACCTGTCAATCTAGCCTTATTAAGCTTACCTTCAAGATAGAGTGAATCGATAATATAGCGCCCTTTTCTCTTATTAAAGAATTTTGACTTAATTCTATCAATTTTTCCAGAAGCAAAACATTTACCAGTAAACCAGCATAACGAATAATTACCAGCAAAATTTTTCTTTAGATTTACATGAAGGTCTTTTTTATATGAACGATTATACTCAGGCTTTATAAACATCGCGTTTTGATGTGTATATATCGCGTCTTTTATATATGGAAAAAGCTCAAATCTAAAGTTATTTATATTATTAGCACCTGAGTGTAATGGAGTCTTTTCTTGTTGATTAACTGTTAGATTAATTGCTTTGCCCAACAAACCTGGACCTGTGATGCTTAAAGGATCATTACCATAAAAACCATTCTTTGAATTCTCTACTATCATATCTATAGCTTTTTTTAGGAATGGATGCTTTGGCTTTGAGCACATAAACGCCTGATAAATATAGCCATCAAACTCATAGTCTGATTTATATTTATCTTTAACTGAAGCAAACTCAATATCATTGGATAAAACATCATCAAGACCAACTAATAACTCTTGCTTAATATCACTATATACTCCACCATGAATATACAACACACAATATCGCCATAAATCACATTTATAAGCCCCAGGTATTATATTATCATATGCATCAAGCACATCTTTCTCAAAGTTCTCTTTAAGAAACTCGCGACACGCTTCATCATCAAAGAAATGAAATTCCCAATCAGGGTTTTTATCAACCCATGTATAAACTGCATTATACATCTCTTGACTCACTTCACTTGTTCTCCAAGTTTTAAAAATCTTTTTGGTAATATACTGATATTCTATAGAATTTGATGATTTAGCTCTTGAGGGAATAAAAGCCGGAATTTTTTTAATCGAAGTTGACATAAATAAAAGTCCAAATAGGTTTAATGTTTATACGCTAAGTTATTCCATTATAAAATTTAACAAATACTATGAAAATATACTAACTCAAAATACGTTTTTTGCAAATATAGCAATAAGATTTAAACTATTAAGAAGTTATAATATTAGAATCTTTATTGTCTTCACACTTTCTTTGAGCTAAGAATATTGCCGTTAAATTAGCAAATAAAATAACCATTATCTGTGTAGTAAAGAAATAATCAAATAAACAACCAATAAACATTGCTAATATTAAAACTCTAAAATAGACTCGATTTCGATAGTCCAACCATCTTGCTTCAACAAAAAATGCCACAAAACATAATAAAAGGGAAACTCCAGCGACTATACCTGCCCTAAAAATATAATTGATAAATTCATCATGAGCCATAATACCATCATTGACTACACGAGGATCATCTCTTAATCGTTTATTTTCATTTATCAAAATTTTAGTACATTGAATAACATCAGTAGTACTTGTAAGATAAGGACACCCTAGTATATAAAGTTTAGGATATTGTCTTAAAACTTTAAATGAAGAGCTATAGTATAACAATCTAAGCCCTGTTGAAGTCTCATATTGTTTCCTAGCATCTATATTGTTATAGTCTTGATTAAAGAATACTTGCGACTCTTCAACAGAGGTTTGTAATCTATAATGGAAAATACCAGAGAACTTATAAACAATTCCAAAGATAATACTAATCACAATGATGCAGGTAGTTACAATAGTGACCAAACGTTTTATACTTAACTTATTATGTTTAAAGCTAAAGTATTTTAAGGCTATGAATGAGTAATAAATAAATACTACAAATTCAATAACATAGCCTGCCTTACTACGATTTACAAAAAGATCAATAAAAATTACTAATAATCCAGCAGCAAACATCAATATTTTTAACAGTAAACTTGGCATTCTAATAGCTTTACCAATAATTACCACAGCAGAAAAAGGAAATGTCAACGCCACTATTGACTGGATAACACTACCTCCATGTATCCCAAAGTATATCTGACTAACTACAAAATTTGCATGTAGTACATATCTGAATAACGCATACAAAGAAAATATAACTACAATAGCCAGATAAAAATTCAAAAGATAATTAGCATACTTAGTATTTTTAGATAGAAAGTAACTAGCTGAACATATGTATAGAAATATAAATATAGGATTTGAAAAACCCAATATTGACTTAATATCTAAATTGCCACTAGCAAAAGATGCATAAATCATACCAATATTTATCATTATCGCAGATAACAGTAAAAACTGAAGTGACTTATTGTTTTTGAGGACTTTAAAAACCTCTTTATTGAAAAGAGAGAAAAAAATAATTAATATAAACCCCACCGAGATAAAAAATCTAGCAAAAAAGAAAATACTTACAAACATTACCAACATAAGCATAAATACTATCTTGGTGTATATTTCAGATCTCAAAACTTTTCTCCCAACATAAAATATATAATTTTACTGCGATACTACAAATTATAGTATAACAGCTCTTACTTTTAATAATAAAACGATTCTGTTAATTAAACTAAAGTTTTTAGTAGTTTAAATATTTCCTTAAATGACTTATTTGGCTTATTTTTCTCAATCTCTTTATGATGATTTCTAATTAACTGACGTAACTTCTGTACATCTATGTTAGCATATTCTTCTATAAGCTTATCTAAAGTAGCGTTAGATTTGCTAGGATCCAAGAGATTACTACGAATATTCTCTAAACGTTGAAGCATAAGGTTTGTACTTTTATCTTTATTCACTAGAACATCATAAGCTTGATAAATTTCTTCTAGATTGTCTGTTTTTCTTAGTAGCTTACCTATGAACTGTATTTGTCTTTTTAAAGCTATTTTTTGTAAATTTTTAGCATTAAGAATATTATTTTTTAGATTTTCATCTATTGGTAACTTACTTAACTGTTCTTTACTTAGTTCAGTGAGAGATTTACCAAAGTCAGTTATTTCTAAAGCATCTTTTTTTATAGTTGTTTTACTTTTTACAGATTTATAATGAGAATTTTCTTCTTCTCGCTCTAAACGTTCTATTTCATCTAAGTCAATTACTTTGCTCATGGCTATTATTTTAATTTGCTAATATATATATATATAATATAAGCTATAATTTTAAACGTTTAATTTATTTTATCCACCTAAAAGATATCAGGAGACTACCAAATATGTTTAGCTTTGAAAAAAATAGCTTAAAAAACACTGATAAAGAAATATTTGATGCTATAGAGCTTGAAGTTAAAAGACAACATGAGCATGTTGAACTTATTGCATCAGAAAACTATGCTAGCCCTGCCGTAATGGAGGCTCAGGGTTCTCAACTTACAAATAAGTATGCCGAAGGATATCATGGTAAAAGATATTATGGCGGCTGTGAATTCGTTGATATAGCTGAGAAACTAGCTATTGAAAGAGCTCAAAAGCTATTTGGCGTTGACTATGCAAATGTTCAGCCTCATTCTGGTTCACAAGCAAATGCCGCGGTATATAATGCTGTACTAAAACCAGGCGATACTGTCCTTGGTATGGATCTTGGTGCTGGTGGACATTTGACTCATGGTAGTAAAGTGAATTTTTCAGGTAAGATTTATAATTCTATCCAATATGGCCTAAATGAAAGTGGTGATATAGACTACAAACAGGTAGCTAAACTTGCTGAAGAGCATCAACCAAAAATGATAATCGCTGGATTTTCAGCTTTTTCAGGAATCATTAATTGGGAAAAATTTAGAGAAATTGCAGACTCAGTAAATGCTGTACTTATGGCTGATATTGCTCACGTTGCAGGTCTTGTAGCAGCAGGATTATATCCGAACCCTTTCCCTTATGTCGATGTTGCAACCACAACTACTCATAAAACTCTAAGAGGACCGAGAGGTGGATTAATACTTTGTAACAATAATCCTGACCTAGCTAAAAAATTCCAATCTGCTATTTTTCCAGGTATTCAGGGTGGACCTTTGATGCACGTAATCGCAGCTAAAGCAGTTGCATTTAAAGAAGCATTAGAACCTAGCTTTATTGACTACCAAAAGCAGGTATTGAGAAATGCAAAGGCTATCGAAAAAGTTCTAAAAGAACGTAATATTAATATTATTTCAGGCGGTACGAATAATCACCTATTATTACTAGATATAACAAATACAGGATTCTCAGGCAAAGAAGCTGAGGCTGCTTTAGGCAGAGCGAATATCACAGTGAATAAAAACTCTATACCGAATGACCCTCGCTCTCCATTTGTGACAAGTGGTTTAAGAATAGGAAGCCCCGCTATTACAACTAGAGGATTCAAAGAAACTGAGTGTGAACAAATCGCAAATTGGCTAGCAGATGTAGTATACAACTGCGGAGATAAGAACGTTGAAACTGAAACAGCTGCAAAAGTTTTAGAACTTTGTGACAAATATCCAGTTTATAAGTAAAAAATCTCTTTTCGTATAATAATTTTTAATTTAATATCTTTTAATTTAAATCACTCAACATCTTTTTTAAGAAACGATCTAAGCTTTACTTTAGTAGTCATTAAGTATCGCAAACCTCAGTAATTGAGGGATTGAGGGACACTATCTAGACAAATCAAATAAAGGATAAGCTGTTTACACAATTTCTAACATAATAGATATATTTTAAATCCTGCTAGTATCAGCACCTCCAACTGAAACAAATAGTTGCTAATAAGACAAATTATTAATACTAACAGCTAAAACTAGGTTTACATAACTATAGAAATAATTATGCTAAGAAATAAAAGTCATTCTTAAACCTTTTTATATTAGAGCAATTGTTTATTTACGACACATACCACCTTCTTGCCAATATTCACTACCTACACAGTGATGACAGTAAAATAAACCATTCGGATCATATTTGTTTTTGATTTTAAGAAGCTTATTATAATTATCACCCCAAAAAACTTGTTGCCAGTTTTTTTGGAAATAATCTGCCTCATTTGCATAGGTTCCCGCATTAGGAGCTAATGTTATTATCATTCCCATAGCCTTATAAATATTTTCTACTTTTTGTTGTATTTGTGGAGTCATTTTTGGTTTGCCAAGCTGAGGTTTATCTGTACTATAACTCATGATAGCCAAAGCTCCAGCATTATAAACACCTTGATGCATAGATGTCTGCTCAGTTAACTTTAGAGCTTGTTCAGAAGCTCCTGCTAAACCTTTGTTGATTTGAATAGACACAGGTGCAAGCTGAGAAACCTTGTAAAAAGTTTCTACCGTTTTATCAATATTTTTAGGATCAAACAACTTCTCAGGTAAATACCAAGACTGATAAGTATACCAATATGCAGAAACTTCTCCTGTATTAGAAGCCCACCAAAACTCTCCATCACGTGCATCTTGACCAGTATTTTTAATAACCATATCAGGATAATTTTTATGCCAATAATCATAGTTCCAAATCTGTGTTGGTGGAATATCTATATATTTAGCCTGATAATGAAGACCAGGTTGATTTTGTACCCACTTTTTAAATGGCTGCCAAATTTCTAAAGCCTCTTTTTGACTTAAATCTTGTGTAACCATGGCTATTGTCATTTTATTATTTGGACGAAAAGCAAACTGTTCACCCCAGTTCTCATTATTCAAGTTAGAATAATAAAATGAAAGAAACTCTTTTATCAAAGCCTTATATGCTTCATCTGAGCTCGCTGTTATTTCACCACTAATCAAACCAAAGTGACTAGGAAGCTGATGTGTTCTTAGTGTTAAATTTGTAACAACTCCATAGGTTCCACCACCGCCACCTTTAATTGCCCAAAACAAATCTTGATTTTGACACTCATTAGCCATCACTGTCTTACCATCTGCAGTAACAACCTCAGCCTGTACTATTCCTCCTGCACCTGTACCATATTTTTTAGACCAGCTACCAAAACCACCACCTTGAGGAAAACCACCAGCTGCCCCAACAGTTGTACAACCTCCTCCTTGGACATATTCATGATGTTTGTTAGTAACAACATCATAAGCCTCAAGCCATCTTGTTCCAGCTCCAACTGTAACAGCTGAATACTCTTTATCCTTTGGACAACTCTGAGGGTGAAAATGCTTATCATATTTAATATCACGCATATTGTGAGTCCATATTAACAAGGCATCTGGAGAACTAGAACGCCCTAAATAGTCGTGTCCAGCCCCTTTGATAACAATACGTAGATTATGTTTTCTAGCAAAGTTAATAGCATTCACAACATCTTGAGTATCCTCTGCTTCAACAGCATAGCTACTTGGCTGAATATGCCATGCTCCATACCACCCTTGAGATTCATTTCTACTAGAATCTGACTGCATATAAAAAGGATTTTTCATATTTTGTAAAATTGATTTACAGCTATCATTTTCTGAATCTTTTTCACATGTGGAAAAAAAAGAAGTTGGCTTTATGAGTTTACCTTTAAGTGATTTTGCCAGATCATCCCATTGTTTAGAATCAGGCCAGCATACCTCTGAAGGTAAGCAGCGACAACTAGACTTTGAAGTCTCATTTGAGAGATTTGAAGATGTTTGACTATGAGCAAAACCAAATATTGAGGTTAAAATACAGCTTGTAATAATTTTTTTGTACATTTTACCAAGAAATTACTCTGTGATAATAAATATACTAAAGGATTAATATTTTAAAGAAAAGTTATCATGCGTTTTCAAAAATAAATTTTCCACATTTTTTTTACAACCAACCAAACCATCTATCAAACCAAGTGGGATTTTCTGTACCATCTGGACGTAGGTTATTTACAAATTTATTTTTAGGATAATTTTTCTTAAGCACTCGTATATTTGCTTTAGCCTGATCATACAATCCAAGCTTATTATAAGCCTTAATTGTTAATACCAAAGCATCTTGAGTAGCTGTACTCTGAGGATAGTTTCTTATAATTTGAGAAGCTCTATCCAAAGCCGCGTTATATGCACCTCTTTTATAGTAGAAAATAGCAATATCATAATAATGCTCCGCGATTATGTTATTTATATACAACATTCTGCGCTTTGCATCAGGGACAAAACTACCTTTAGGATCAAGCTTTATCGCTTTTTCAAAGTTAACATAAGCATCTTGATAGCCGGTTGGATCATGATAGTTCATATCATAAGGAGCATAAGTTTGTAAGATACCCCTACCATCTTCAAACCCAACAACACCAATCATATAGTATACATAGCCCTTATATGAACTATACGGATACATCTTAATAAACTGTTGTCCTAATGCTAAAGCCATAGTTGATTCATCATCCATATAGTAAACATAAATCAAATCAACCATACCTTTCTCAGCTAGTGGAGTAAACGGATACTGTGCGACTAATGACTTGTATGATCGAATAGCATCAAAGTACTTTTCATTTTGCATTTGCTCATGAGCTTTTGCATAAATGAAACTCGCCGTAAAACCTGTATAAACTTGCGGAAGCTCACTATCTTTTTTGGGTCCACAAGATACTAACATCATTACCATAGATATAATGGTTATTAAATATAAAAACCTTTTCATTTAATTTAACTATCCTTAGAATTTTCTTATATAATTCTACGTAAAAATCAATTTATTTAATAAAAAATACTTATATTAAGCATATAACATGGCAAATAATACACTATCTAACGAATTTCATCAAAAATTTATGATGCATCCAGATTATGCAGGCAAGAGAATCGATTCGGCAGTAAACGAGATGTTTGATCAATTTTCCCGTTCACAAATACAAAAATGGATTAAAGATGGCCTAATTACGGTTAATGGAAAAGCTACAAAGCCTAAATATATCATATTAGGAGATGAAGAAATTGATATCAATGTCGAGCTCTTACCAACAAATGAGTGGATAGCTGAGGATATTGATTTAAGTATCGTATTTGAGGATGATGACATTGTGGTAATTGATAAACCTATCGATATGGTTGTACATCCTGGTGCTGGCAATATAACTGGCACCATCTCAAATGCTTTACTCCATAAATATTCTAATCAAGACAAATTACCAAGAGCAGGTATCGTTCACCGTCTAGATAAAGACACTTCAGGCTTAATGGTTGCCGCTAAAAGTAGTATTGCTTATCATAGCCTAGTTCAGCAGCTATCAGAAAGACAAGTGTCTAGAAAATATCTTGCAATAGTAGAGGGTGAAATCTATGAAGAAGGAACAATTAACCAACCCATAGGAAGAGATCCAAATAATCGCACAAAAATGGCTGTCAATTATAGAGGTAAAGAAGCTATTACTCACTATAAGCCTGTAGAGGCATATGATGGTTTCACTCTAATTGAGTGCCAACTAGAGACTGGAAGAACTCATCAAATAAGAGTTCACATGAAAAGTATCAAGCATCCTTTAGTTGGTGATCAAACATATAACAAATCATCAACAAAGCTAGAAAAAATTGGAATAGAAAATATACATAGACAAGCTCTACATGCATATAAACTTTCTTTTATCCACCCTATATCTCAAAAGATGGTACGATTTAAAAGCAAACTTCCTGAAGATATGCTAAATTTGAAACTAGAACTACAACAAACAATCGAAGTCTACGATGACTATGAGGAAGATTATTACGATTATGAGTAATATAGATAACAAACTAATTCTAAAATATTGCCTTTATTTACTACTCATAATCATATCAGCTGCAATACTATCATCTATAAATAGCTCCAAGCATGAAAAAATGAACTATTTTTTAGAATCTAGAGCTCCTTTTATAGTCAAAAAACCTAATTTTTCTGAAATAAAAGACTTCAAAGAAAGAAAAAAAGCTTTTATATCATATATGCTCTCTGCTATTGAAAAAGCTAATAATGAAATATGCTTACAAAGACAGCAAATACATAAACTACAAAAAGATTTGGTTGAAAGCAATACTCTTAGTAACAGACAGCTTAATAAACTAGATCTCTATTTAAGATATTATAAAATTGATCCCGCGCATAATACTACTGATGAATTAAGTTATCTTGATATTAAAGCAGAAAGAATTCCAACGAGTTTTGTGCTAGCTCAAGCAGCTCTTGAAAGTGGCTGGGGAACGTCTAGGTTCTCCAGAGATTATAATAATTACTTTGGATTACACTGTTTTTATGAGGGCTGTGGTGCCAAAGCTAAATCAGCGAATGTTTATCTTGAAACATTCAATAGTGCCGCAGAAAGCGTTCTTGGGTATTATTATAGACTTAATACCGGCTCTAAATTTAAAGACTTTAGAATAATTAGAGATAAAATCAATAATAATGAACTTCCCGAACAAGACTTATTGAATACTCTAGAAAACTACTCTGCTCTCGGTGGTGATGAATATAAAAACAGACTTATTTCAGTTATTGAGCATAACGATTTGACTCAATATGACTCTATTAAATACTGCAAATAGCCTGCTTCTAGTTGGTATTAGTGATAATTTTTAGTATATTTGATTAATAAAGATAATACTATACAGAAAATAAATGGAAATAATAATCAAGCAAAATACTATTTATTTTGAAGGTATATTAACTCTAAAACAAATTGACTCTAAGCTCATTGATAAAAAAATAAGTCGTAATAAAGACGATATAAAACAAGTTGATTTAACTAAAGTTACATCATTAGACACTGCTGGTGCTTATATAATTATCAAAACAGCAAAGGATCTAAGCTTATCAAAAGAGAATATTATTTTCGCTAATGAGAAAGATAAAAACCTTGTAGATATTGTATTTAAAAACTTCCCAACTACTGCTGAGGAACAATTATCGAATAAATCAAACGTTGTTTTCAATAGTATCTATACTCTTGGTAAAAACACAAATAACTTATTATCAGAAGTTAAAACAAGCATAAGCTTCCTCGGAGCTATCTTTTTAGGTTACATAACGTTAATTCGTAGACCTTATAAAGCTTTTTTTTCAATTGTTCTAAATATTTGCTACGACTCTACAATCAGAGCATTAAGTATAGTAATACTATTATCACTAATTATAGGCTTGGTATTAACCTATCTTCCTCTTAATTTACTAATGCAGTATGGAACTCAAATATTTGTAGTTGATATGCTTGGAATCTCCTCATTTAGAGAATTTGCCCCACTATTCACAGCTATAATAATTGCTGGTAGAAGTGGCTCAGCATTTACCTCAGAAATAGGCATAATGAAAGTTAATGAAGAAATCGATGCTCTACAGACAATAGGTGAAGACCCTATGCAACGTCTTGTTTTACCAAGAATAACAGCACTAGTTATCAGTTTACCTGTACTCACGGTTATAGCTATGATTGCTAATATCGCTGGCGGTATTATTATTGCCGACCTAATCGCAGGAATCACACCACTACAGTTTATAGAAAGACTATTTTCCAATGTAAATGTAAATCACTTCTATATAGGTCTTCTAAAGACACCTTTTTTTGCATTAGTAATTGCTGGAATAGGTTGTCATCAAGGATTATCTGTTAAAAGGGACTCCCAAAGTGTTGGTAAAGCAACTACTACAAGTGTTGTTTACTCAATATTTTTGATAATACTGGTTGATGCTATCTTCGCAGTAGGTCTAAATGGATCTTAGGAGAAAAAGATGAATGAAAGCCTAATTCAAGTAAGAGATTTGAGTACAAAATTTGGTAAGGAATGGATTCATAAAGATCTAAACTTAGATATCCACTTCGAAAAAATTAGCTGTATTATTGGTGCTAGCGGTTGTGGTAAGACGACCTTAATGCGAGAAATTTTAATGTTGCAACCAATATACTCTGGCAAGATTTTTTTGTTAGGCCAAGAGATCTCAAAACTAGCAGACAACCCGATTAAGCGTAAAGCAATATCCAGCACAATGAGTATGATGTTTCAACATTGTGCCCTCTTTTCATCTTTAACAAACTTACAAAATGTAATATTTCCACTTAAACAACATACAAACCTCCCATTAGATATTTTAACTGATATAGCTATTATCAAATTAAAGATGGTAGGATTAAAAGAAGAAGCATTCCATAAATATCCGTCAGAAATAAGTGGTGGTATGCTCAAAAGAGTCGCTCTAGCTAGAACTATAGTACTAGATCCCAAGGTTGTATTTTTGGATGAGCCGAATGCGGGTCTAGATCCATATTCTGCTAGGGCTATGGATGATCTTATTTTATATCTAAAAGAAGAGCTTAAAATGTCTGTAGTTATGATTACTCACGATTTAAACACTATTTGGCATATTGTTGATGATATTATATACATGGATGAAAAAAAGATTATGCTTCATGATACTGTTGAGTTTGTATCACAACAAACTCAATATGAAAGTATCAGGAAGTTTTTTGACTCACATAATGATGGTAAGTATTAGGAGCTTATAATGAATGAAAATAGTATAAAAAACCTAATTGCAGGACTATTTGTGATTTTTATGGTATTCGTAATGGTGTTTATAGGTTTTTTTCTATCGGGAGGTTTTAAAAACCAGGATACCACCACATTTGTCACAAACTTCAAAAGTATTTCTGGACTGAACATAGGTTCTGATGTCTCATACAAGGGATTTAATATTGGTAAAGTATCTGATATTTCAATAAATAAAGAAAACCCTAAACTTGTTAGTGTTTACATGAAAATAAATAGTCAAATTCCTATATACAAACAGACTGTAGCAACTCTACAAAGTGTAGGTATCACAGGCCAATCTAAGGTTGAGCTTTCACTAGACATTTCAGAGAAAAACACTAGCTTGGATTTAATTGACTTAAAAAAAGGTCAAATACCAGAAATAAAATCAAAGCCATCACAGCTTGAAACTATTTTAGGTAAAGTCAATGGCATTGCTGGATCTCTAGAAGAGATCTCTAGTAAGTTTAATAAGATGATGTCTAAGGAAAATATTCAAAGATTCAACGAATTTACAGATAGTTTGAACATTCTTCTATACAACCTAAGTAATTCATCAATATATTTCAATAGAACTCTTATGAACTTTAATGAAACAATGATCGAAGGACAAGAAACTCTAACTAGGCTTAATAATGTAGTTAGTGTTTTGGAATATGATCCTTCGACAATTGTTAGAGGTGTAACCCATAAGGATGAGGATTAGAATAATGAAAAAATATATAATATTATTTACTATACTTTTACCCTTTCAATTATTTGCTTTTTCCATATTTGGTGACCCTTTAGAGTTACCTGCACAAAAACAATATGTAATTTATAATCAGGAGATGGAGTCAAAAAAGCTTCCTGATACCGGTGATGCTTATATAAATACAACTTTACTTATTTATAACATCCAAACCCAAGCATCTAAATCAACACAGATGTTCTATATCAAGGGTAATCGTTTATACACCTTTAAAAATAGTGAGTGGGCTTTACCTGTATCAAAAATGCTTACAGTTGCTACATTTGAATATATTTTAGATAATAATATTGTCAAGAATCTTGCTTTCCAAGATATAAATATCAGACAAGAGTTTACACTATCCGGAACCACCACTTATGGTCCTATACTAGATTTAGACAATAAACAATTCTTCTTCTATATTACTTTCTATTTAAAAAATGAAAAAACGGGCTATACAGATATAAAAACTATAAAGTATCATCATAAAATTGATACTGATAACATAACCCCTAATAGTTATGCTGAAATGACAAATAAGGCTTTAGTTCATATATTCTCTCAATTAAAACCTTGGTTATTAGAAAACCTTGAAAAAGAAAAACATAAAAACAAGCAAATTGAGAAACGACAAAAAACTATGCCTAATAATATCCAAGCTTTATTGACAACTAAGCGATAAAGCTAGCTACTAATCCTATTATACCACCAAAAATTCCGCCCCAAACAACTAACCAACCTAAATGATCACGAATTATTCGTTGAATTATTTCTTTTACCATTAACGGCGTTAACTCATCTAGTCTATTATCAATAAGTTTTTCTATTTTCTCAGATGCTTTTTGAGAAATTTTATTAGTATCAATATCTATCTCATCTAAAAGGTTAATAATCTTAGCATCTAGCTTATTTATAAATGGCTCACGCAAGCCTTCTAGGGCATCTTTACCACCCAAGAACATATCAATCATTGAACCATATTTACTACTCATTAGCATATCAACGAAACTATCAAAAATCTTGTTATAATCAATTTTTGCGGCTATATTATCTGCAATATACTTTTTTATATCATTATTACTAAGAAATTTACTCAAATTATCTTGAGAGAAAAATTGCTCCATAATCATCTTTTTTATGGCTTTTTTAAAGCTTTCAAACTTATTGGGAATTATTCCTGAGCCGTATAGAAACGGTATTTTTTCAAAAAGCATGTATATTGCTATCCAATTAGTTAAGGCTCCTGACAAAGCATAAAAGCCTATATTCTTAATATGCTGCTCAGCAAAGTACCACCCTGCTACTGCCAATATCACAGCAACAATATTAGTAACAAAACTTTTATTAAAAATACCCATAAATATACCCTACTCTTTAAATGATTTAGAATTTATAATAAGAACAGTATTCTATCAAATTTTAACTTTATGAGAACTATTCGAGGCTTTTTTGCAGAAATTTCAACAAAAACAATGCATATCTCAATCACTGGTGAATATTACAACTATTTTAAAAATGTACTAAGACTCAAAAAATCAGATTCTGTAGAGTTATTTAATAATAGTGATGGCTTGCAATACAAAACAAAAATCATTGATATAACTAATAAAAATATAGCATTACAAGTATTAGAAAAAAAAGAAATCCATAATGAAAATGACTACATTACCAATATCTATCAAGCTATTATCAAAAATGAAAACTTTGATCTTATTGTACAAAAAGCTACTGAGCTCGGTATAGATAATATCTATCCGATTATCACAGAGTTTACTAACCACAAATTTGATAAGAAAGGTTTTGATAAAAAGTTAGATCGTTGGAACAAAATAGCTATAGCTGCAACAGAACAATGCGGTAGAGTCTTTGTACCCAAAATACACCACCCTACTGAACTTAAGACTATACAACTACCAGATAATTATATTAATTTAACTCTTTGCCCATATTCAGATACCCCCAAAAACTTTGAGTGCATTATCAAAGACAATGATAAATTTAATATTTTCATAGGTCCTGAAGGCGGTTTTAGTAGTAAAGAAATGGATTTTTTTAAGATTAAGAATTTCAATACTATAAATTTAGGTAAAAGAATACTCAAAGCAGAGACTGCCCCAATAAATATTCTTTCAATAATCAACTTCATCAAATAGTATAATGCCTGACCTCTGTACACGATAATTTTTTCATATTTTAAGTTCCTTAGTAGTTTTATTGAATATTTTGAGACACAAGGAGAAATCATTGCTATAAAATCCAATTTTTTGAATAGCATTTACAATCATGTCTAG